>JAPXTA010000009.1:0-59914 GCA_033812735.1 Hyphomicrobiaceae bacterium
TGATCGACAGCCACCCAATCCAGTCGCGTGCCAAAGTCGGCTTCCATCTGCTTGGCGAGGTCGCGGGTGAAGGCCTTCAGGTCGGTCATATCGCCGGCGTCCTCCGGCGAGACAATGAACCTGAAATGGTGACGGTCGTCCTTGCAGCGTTCGGCAAACGCCGCGCTATCGGCGCCGTCGCCGCGGGCATCAAACATCTCGGCCCGCTCACCACTCCGGGTCACGCCATCGCGCTTCAGATACGAGAGATGGGCCGTCAGCGGCGCTGAGCGGAAGGCTCGTCCTTTGTGGCGAACCACGCGCGCCTTCACCACAACGCGCCGCGTCGGGCTGAACAATCTCGCCCGGCTAAAGGCGAGGCGCCCGCGGCCAAACGTCGAACGCCCATGGGCCGCGGAACGCCTGCCGGCCGGGGTCTGACCCGAGGTGTGTCCGGTTTTCTTCGCCGCGCGTAGCACCTGATTGATGAAGCTTTTCGGCTTCGGCGCGCGGGTACTGCGGATGCGCCCGGGCCGGATACGCAGATCGCTGTCGCCCGTGGTCATGACTGCGCCTCGAAGGACGCCAAAACGCGTAGAGTGCCGAAAATGTAGTTGATCTCATTCTTAAAAATCCAAGGCGCGGCACGCGCCCCGACCGACCGGCACGCCGGAACCCAAGCCATGTCAATGGCTTGCGGTTCGAGCGGCGAGCCCCTTTTATCTCGCCGTCCTGCCGTCGTGGTCTCCGGGTCGCCGGTTCCCGAAAGAGCCACCGCGACCTGGCCGCCAACTCGCGAAGCCCCCACTGCTTCCGAGCGCTTGCGATAGCGATCGTTACCCGAAGGGCCGAGACACCCGAAGGGTGGCTCGGTGAGGAGCGAAGCGACGAGTAGAGCGCGGGCCGAAGGCATCGCCCATACACCATCAGCTTGCGAACCCGCACACCTGGTCATCGCGATACTCCCGAATCCGATCGAGGGACGAACATGCCAATTGGCCGGGGGACCATGGGCGAAACATCGGGCGCCGAGAACGCGGTCGTGACACCGCTAGACGGCATGAGCGCCAACAACCGATCACGCGTCTTCATGAGATCGGATCGCGTGACGAATAGCGTCGCAGCTGCTGATGACTGTCCGCCGGACGTCCACCTCGGCGGCAGTTCGACGGCAAGCAGATTTGCAAGCTTTGCGACGTATGCTCGCGTCTCGTCTGGCAGAGAGCCGCCCGCAAGATGCTCTTCATAGCGAGATGGTCCCGCATTGTACGCCGCAAACACGCCAGGCGAGCCATACCGATCGAGCAGTTCGCGCAAGTACGCCGTACCGGCCAGAATGTTGTCGTGCGGGTCGTAGGGGTCGTTCCCGAGATTGTAGCGCACACGAAGTTCCGCCCAAGTCGCTGGCATGATTTGCATCAGGCCCATTGCGCCTTTTGGCGATCTGGCGTGCACGTCACCAGCACTCTCGATGCGTTGGACTGATCGGATCCAGTTCGGCGCAATCGCAAAGCGTTGTGCGGCTTCATTGATGAAGCCGGCAAATGAGTGAGCGGTCTGACTGATCGCCGGCTGGGCGGTTGATCCGCTCTGGGCCAAAGCAGCACCGTCGAACGCGGTCAGAAGAAGCATCACGGGCACGACTGCACAAACGCGCGTGCCCAACCGACCCAAGCACGCGGTCGGGCTCGCGCCAGCCTTGCAGACATCGATCGAGACGGAGGAATGATCCCGCAATCGATCGAACAAGGGCATGGCGAGGAGAACACGTCGAATACGCACGATCACCCCTCCCACGTCCACACCGGCATCGCACGGCCGATCACGCTGGATGCCGGAAGAAATCCAAAATACCGGCCATCAAGAGAGTCGTCCGACTGCCAGTTCATCAGAAACAGATCGCCGTCGCCGACGACGCGGCAGCCCTGCCATTTCGGCAGCGGCCGGCCGCGTCCGTCGCGGTCCTTCGCCTCGCCCACCGCGACCTCGTCGACCGAAATCGTGAGGCCGGTTCTGCAAACACTCTGCCCCGGAAGGGCGAGCACGCGCTTCAGCATGGGCACGCCAATGGGCAAATAGCCGTTCAAATCGAGGAAGGTCGCGAGCGGCTCCGGCGGCTGCACGGCGACCAATTCAGTAACTTGGAATTGGTCCGCCGGTCGGAGGCGGTAGAGACCGATCGGCACGCTCGCGGATGCGTTCCAGATGTATAGCGGAATCGGCTCCAGGACGATCGTCGCGATGAGCGCAGCAGCGACCCCAATCGTCACGGCCAGCATCGGTAGGCGGCCCGTCATCGCATCACCCTTTGGCGATGGAGCCAGGCCTGATGGCGCGCTTTCGTATACGGGCGCGGGTTTTCATTAACGGACAGACGGTTGTGAACGTGATGCCAATGGTCGGGAGCGACATCAGCCGGATCGACGCCGAGCGCCTCAACGGCATCGATCATCTGCAGCACGCGCTCGACCTTCGGCCAGCCGGACAGGCGCAGCAGAATCTCACCGCCGGGCGTCACATAAGGAACGGTCGAGCAGCGCTGTCCCAGTGCGACCGCGCGCAAGATGTCGATGCGCGAAATGATCGTGCCAAAGTCGTTGGAGGTCCACCGGACGAAGGCAAAGATGCTGCCTGGCGCGAATGACAGGACACGCCGATGGCGATCAAGCTTCCGTTCCCCGACAATGCGACCGAACCGAATGCGGTTTTCGATGCGCTTCTCGAGCCACAACACTTCCACTTCCGTGAGATCGCTCATGCGGCGGCTCCCGGACGCTGGGGCTGGCAGCCGTGAGCTTGGGGCTCGGTCGAGAGTGTGTATCGCCTGCAAAGGCAGGCTGGCCTGTCGGACTGCCGTTGCCGAGCGCCATCGACGCCGCTTTCGGCCTGCTCCGTTAGAAGAAATCCGAAGGATTTCCGGTTAGTAAAGTTAGAGCGGCTGGAAAGCGCGGAGAAACAAGCTCTTAAGCTCGATTCCGGTCCCCGATAGCACGAGGATCGGGTCCCCGATAGCACGAGGGTTGCGGTCCCCGATAGCACGAGCTGATTCACAGGTTGTCCTCCGAATTTGGAATGAGACCGCGCCGGCGCAAGCGGGCCGTTAAGGGATCAACAGGCGTGGGTGCAAAGTTCAGTCGCTCGGTGCCATCAGGGTCGCGCGTGAGCACGAGCTGATAACCGGGCAATGTCTGGCGCTGGACGATCTGGCGCACGTCGTAAGCAAAGTGCTTGAGGGGCGAGAGGATGCCGGACTTGGCATGGAGGTGCACCAGATCAAAACTCCAGCCGCCGTCCTGGCGTCCGCCGTGCTTGCGCACAAGACGATAAAGCCACCTCTCAAGTCCGCCCGTCAGCTCGAAATAGGCGCGATCAATCGTCAGCACGAGCGCGTCATCGATGACGCCAGCGTAGAACCAATCCGGCAGGATCAGCTCGATCCCAAATGGGCGGCCATTTGCATCGGCCGTCTCTTTCCACTCGTTGATCCAGGAGAAGCGATGCCGTCGCCGCTCTGCCGGCTGACGGATCGACGTCAGCACGGTCGTTGACTGAAGTCTGTCGAGACCCGCCTTCAGCCGATCATAGTCGCGTGCGCCGGTGCCGCGGCCGACGAACGTCAGAATTTCATACGGCGTTGCAGCCATCAGGCGCGACGTCTTCAGGCCGGCATCACGGGCTTCGACAATCTGGGACGCGGCCCAGATCAGAACGTCTGCATCCCAGATCGTCGCCATGCCGTGTTCCGGCACGGCTTCGACACGAATTGCGATCGCACCGGCACGGAAGTCGATCGGCACGATCCGCTTAGTCTTTGCGAGGGAGAAGAACGGATACGCCATCAGATCCTGCGCGTCGCGCGGCGCAAGATCGCCGGGCAACGCCCGAAAGAGCTCAAGCTGGTCGCGCTCCGAATGGTGTTTGCGCCGCATGGTCACTACTCTCACGCGGCAATCAGCGACGTTCCTGGCCCGCATACGGGCGCAGCGCGGGCTGCTTCTTGGCCGGCAGTACCGTCCCCTTCCCGGGATCGGACGTCGACGTCTTGGCGCCGCGGTCAGCCCACGCTTTCAGGTCATCGACGGCGTAGACAACACGTCCGCCGATCTTCCGATACGTCGGTCCAGTACCGTACGTGCGGTGCTTCTCGAGCGTGCGACCGGACAGGCCAAGATAGCGCGCGGCCTCAGGTGTACGCAGGAATCGCGGTGGTAGACCGGCCATCGGATCGGGCATTTGAGGACTCCAGGAGGACATCGCACTACGCCTGGCTAGGCCGGCGTGTGTGCGGTCATCATGGAGAAGCAAGATCTCGGAGGGGGATGCCGAATATGGAGGGGGCCGCTTTCGATACCCCCCAACCGGAAGGGCTATTCGTCCCTGCGCCCGGACCGCAGAAGTTTGCGGTAACCACCGCGCATCAACGCAAGGCCGCCTTGCACCAAGCGGATTGTTCGATTGCGCAGATCATGGGTCTTCCAGGCACGGTCGGGGATTCGCTTTTTGCCGAAGAGCGCTTCGGCGATAACGCGATAGCTTCCGCCGGCGCTGCGAGCATCAAGCGCACGGATCGCGGCGCTCAAGCGTTCGCGCCGCTGTTTAGATAGTTGGTGAAAGGCAGGACCTGGTGCGCGTCCATTCATCGCGCGCCACAGCCGGCGGGCTGCATACGCACGCGCGCCGAAATCGCCGTCAAATGGCAGTTCGGCTGCATATGACGCGCCAAGCACCGGTGGATCCTTGGACCAGACACGGTGATCCACTGCACCGATGCGCAGCACGGCGTGCCAGCCGTCGGCGGCGCGGCGCATCTGGCCTGCTGCAAGGTCAAGCAGCGGTTGAGGCGCTGAACTGCGATCGGCGGCCGAGGCAACCTTGACCGGAACGACCGCCGCTAGAACCTCAGGCGCCCAAAAGATCGTCTGCTCATCGAACGACCGCCGCGGGTCATGGGCGAAAGCAGAGGCCCCACCTCCTCCTGAATTCGTCAGTCACTTCGCCGTTCGGGCTGTTGGCAATCATCACCTCGTACTCACGCCGGTAACCGGCGTTGCGGCGGAGACATTCCCAGGCGATGTCGGTGATTTCGGCGTCTTGTAGGCTCTTGTAGGATTCCGGCGACCGCCAGTCGAATTCAGGCATTGCTTCCGCCCCATTGCACGCTGCTAACAACGATTGCGCCGCAATAGGTATGAACGAGGCGGTTGTAGGAAGCCCCTAGTTTGGCACCACGTGGTGCACCGGAATGACCACCGATCAGCAAAAGAAAATAGTTCTGCCTGCAAGTCGCCGGCCGGCGGTTTTCTTCTATTTTGAGCCGGTGCCGCGCAAGAGGCGTCCCTGCTCGGTCACCCATTTGGCGCGCGCGAGATGACTCTGATATGCGCTTCGCGCACGGTCCGGCTCCCGCACCGGATCGATATGCAGCACCACTCGAGCGACTTCCATCCAGTCAGCCCCTTGGCTTTCGGCCTGCAGAAGGCGCATGTAGGTCACGACATGCTGCTCATCGTAGGCAGTGAGAATTTGATCTGCAGGCGCAGCGTCGGCGACGCCTGGGTCGAGCGGCGGCTTCCTCATAAGACTCCACGCCTTAGTTTAGACAATTTCTAACACGCGGGCAGGAAGGAGCAGAAGCGCCAAAATTGTCGCGGAAGCCGTCCGGATCGCGTTTTGTCGAAAATACTCCGTGGTGAAATACTCTTCAAGGACATGCCCTCTCGCGTATGGATATACGCGAGATACTTGCAATCAATTTGCGGAAGCTCCGGCAGGCCCGTGGTTTGTCACAGGAGGAATTGGCTCATCGTGCTGAAATTGACCGCACTTATATCAGCGCACTCGAGCGAAGCGTTTATGCGGCGGGTATCGACGTTGTCGATCGGCTCGCTCGCAGCCTGGGTGTCGAGGCCGCCGACCTGCTCACTCGCCCGCCCACAAGCACCAAGAAAAGGACTCGGGGGCAGGCCGAGTGATTGAGCCGACCCGCTCGATCCGGCGGCCGGTTCGCGCTCACTGACGCCTGGAAGGATGGGAAGCCCCGCCCGGCAGACCGGACGGGGCTTGATGAAGTGGCCTACTCGCCGGTCTTGCGCGGCCGCGACCAGAGCAGGGTGTAGCCTTCACCGCCTTCGTCGTCGAACAGGTTCGCGTAGATCGGCGCGTTGAAGGAAGGATCGTCGAGCTTGAGCGAGAGGTAGTCGCGGCCTTCCTCGGAACGCTTCGACCAGGCTGCGCCGATCTCCGCCCGGCCCACATAGATGCGGTGGCTGGGGGCGTTGTCATTGGAGCGGTTGGTCTCGGCGACGATGCGGACGCCCTTGGCCTTCAGGCTCAGGGTGACGATCTCGCCCTGGAATTCGTTACCGACCTTCTTGAAAGAACCGATGTTAGCCATGTCACTTCTCCTGTTGTGTTTCGAGCCCGCGACCACCGCGGCCTCGATGGCGATCTAGGGCCGAGGACGATCGGCGACGCACCCGCTCGGGCCGGAGCGCAGCGGAGGACGTCGTTGTGGCGACTTTCTTGCCTCGCGAGGAATGGGCGAAGCCCAGGGGAAGAAAGTCGCATCAACGGCGTTGCGGCTCAGACGATCGAGGCGAAGCCGGTCTTCGGCCAGATCAAGCCATCAACGAGGCCACGTGCGTCCGCGTGCTGAACCACGATATCTGGAGAAGCGTGGCTATCTCGGTTTTGATGAACAAGAGGCGTGAACGATTCAGCGGGGAAAGAGAAACAATCTCCTGCAAAAGGCGGTATCGTCTCCCAAGAACGGATCGAGATAAGATCGTTCTGCCGCGGCTGCGTGGGCCAGACCGAATGTCGGCAGCTTGATCGATGAATTCCGAGCAGGACGAGATCTCCGCGCTCAAGTTCGATCATCCCGTTCACCGCGCCGATCTACGCGAAACGAAGCTATTCGACATGGCAGCGGTAAGCGATCGCCCCTGGGGCCATGCGGCCGTAAGAATTGGCTAGGACGGTTTCTCCACCACCACATCGGGCTCGAACGGGCGGGTCTTCGCCAAAACCACCAAGCGCGTCATCGCCGTGCCGCCAACGCAAACCGCGCCCAAGGAAGCGAAGACTTCACGCCAAGCCAGCGAGGGCACCCCGATATTGGACACGGCGAACACCACATGATAGCCGGCGACGGCGGCGGGAACAGCGAATGCTGTTGCGATCGCGATGCGCAAGGCCGAGGACCGAGTAACAGCAAAGGCGACCTGGCCGAGGACCAGCGTCAGCGCACCGCCGGCCGTCGCGATAAGCATGGCGCCAATGAGGCCGGCGTCGCTGTGAAACGTCATCATCCCGATAATGAGTGCGACAAAAAACGGCAGGGCATACACGGCAAGCGCAATGATCGCCCAGCAGAACAGACCGATGCCGAGTGTGTTGAGAACAAGCCCAATAGCGAGCATGGTGGTGGCTCCATGTGCATAGATCTACCAGTCGCGCCTTCCACCACCACCACGGCGCAACTCTGGATATGAGACTGAAACGAGGCGGAGTTGCGGCGGGAGCAATTTCGCCTCAAAGACTTCAGTTGAGCAGACGGCGCTCATGCGCCGCCGAACATCCAGACCGGGATGCCGAGCCGTTTCGCCTTGTCGGCGAGGTTGTCCTGGATGCCCGTGCCCGGGAAGTGCATGACGCCGATCGGCAGGAGTTCGAGCATGGCATCGTTGCGCTTGAACGGTGCTGCCTTGGCGTGCCTCGTCCAGTCGGGCTTGAAGGCGATCTGGGCCACTTTGCGGTTGCTCGCCCATTTCGAGGCGATCAGTTCGGCCCCCCTCGGGGAGCCGCCATGCAGCAGGACCATGTCGGGATGCTTGGCATGAACCTTGTCGAGACGATCCCAGATGAGGTGGTGGTCGTTGAAGTCGAGCCCTCCGGTGAGCGCGATCTTTGGCCCTGAGGGCAGCAGGATCTCGGTCTCGGCGCGGCGCTTGGCTGCGATGAAGTCGCGGGAGTCGATCATCGCCGCGGTCAGGGTGCGGTGGTTCACCAGCGATCCCGATCGGGGGCGCCATAATGTGCCGGTGTGAGTCTCGAAGCGTTCGATGGCTTGGTCACGGAAGAGCTCCAGGCAGTTGCGTCGCTCGATCAACGTGGTGCCTTCCGCCGTGATGCGTTCGAGTTCGACGGATCGAACTTCGGAACCGTCCTGCTCGCGCTGACTCTTCCGTTGCGCCTGTTCGTTGTCGTCGAGTTGGCGACCGATGCGGTCGACGGCTCGGTGGAACAGGTTGACGGTCGACCAGAGCAGATCGTCGAGGTCCGGCTCGAGCCGCGTGTCGCTCAACGTCGCGACCAGGGCATCGAAGATATCGACGACGGCACCGGTAATGATCCTGCCGTCGGGAAGCGGCCGTGGATCGGGCTGGTCGTCGAAGGGGCGGTAACCGAAGAGCTGCAATTCGGCAAGAACGTGTTCGGTCGGAGATGCGTCGTGCGGTGGTTCGATGTCATCGTGGTCGGTCATGGAGGCGATCCTTTGCCGGATCGGCCGCGACCATCGCGGCCTTCGTGGCGATCACTCAGACGGCAGGCGGAACGGGCCAGAACCCGGAGCAGAGCGGAGGGCCGAAGCGCAGCGGAGGATGGCGGAGGCCGGGCTATTTTGCTTCGCGATGCAAAGCGCGCTCGCCAGATGGCTAATGTGTCTTCTCGTCGCCGGCGCGCGGCGGAAAATAGCCGGACGCAGCCATTGCCGGTCCGAGCCGCTTGCCGTCCGATCGCCCTCTAGAAGGCCGTGGTCGCGTGCTCTCCCGGCAGTGGCCGCACCGCGACCGACCTGTCGATGCCCATCGAATTGCCGGGGCTATTCCGCGGTTGCCAACGACGAATGCAGCAAACGGACGACGTCCTCTGGTACGAGCTGAAGCCGCAACGATGCGCGGAGGGCTTCGAGGCCAAAGATGTGCAGATCTTCGTTGAAATCGCCCACCCGAGGCGACAGCGGAATCGCTTCAACGCCGGCCTCTACCGCGCGCTGCGTGAGAATCGCCTGTACGGTATCTCCGGCAGCATCGTCATCGCGGGCGATATAGAGCCGACGCAGGCCAGATGGCAGCATCATCGCTGCGAGATGATTAGCCGAAAGCGCGGCCGCCATGGGCAGGGCCGGCAGTGCGTAACGCAGTGACAGCATGGTCTCGATTCCCTCGCCGGCAGCGAGCACATCATCGACCACGCCGAAGCGAACGGCGTTGCCGAGCAGGTCACCCATGGCGCGTCGTGGTGTGTCGATCGGAGCCTTGCCGAGCCGCACGCGATCAAAACCGTGTGGATCTAGCCAGGTGCGGTGCACGCCGGTGATCCGTCCATCGAGGTCGGTGACACAGGCTATCATCGCCGGCCAGGTTTCGGTCGACGAATGCTCATCCGGTCGATAGTAGCAACGAGGATGGAAGCGCAAGCTGCCACCATGGTTGATGCAACTAATTCCGCGACGCTGCAAGTACGCCTCGGCTAATGTCCCTTCAATCGGGTTGGATATCGCAAAGAGCCGACGAGCGGCTTCCTGCGATCCGGCCGGCGCGACTGGACGAACGGGCCTCGGGAGTGATTGCTCCTCGGAACGAGGCAGCTTCAGAAAGCGCCTCGCCTCCTCGGCGACCTCGCGAAAGTCTCGCAAGGCCAGACTTTCGCGGATGATGTCGAGGAGATCACCATGTTCTCCGGTCGCGGCGTCGGTCCATTTCCCAGCGGGTCCCTTCGGTGATTCGTGCAGCCGCACGAACAACGAGCGGCCCGGCGTATTGTAGACGTCGCCGACCAGCCAGTACCGCCCCGCCCGCCTGCCATTAGAGAGATAGTGTCGGCACACCGCCTCAGCCTCGCACGAGAGGCGGCGTGCCAGTTCGGAAGCATCGCCGGCCATCACGCGGCCTCCCGCTCACTGACGCCCGTAACCGGATAGGTGTCGAGCACCCTGGACAGGACCTCGATGCCGCTCGCGTCCGTGGGTACGAACATGCGCAGCTTCCAGGAGATGATCTCCCCAAAGAGGCCGTAAGCACGGAGGCGATCGCGTATCGTGTCGTTGAATCCGGACAGCTCGATGCGATAGGCGCCCATCACCCGGACGCGGCGAAGTTGGAGTTCCTCCGCGAGGTCGAGGACGGTGCGTCCCTCCATCAGCGCGGCAAAGGCAGCGTCCGGCGTCAGCGCGGGCGCGTCCCTCGAAAGGACGTTTGCGACCCATGTGGCCGAAAACTTGCGTCCGATGATGCGTTCGCCCGCATCGGTCTGGAGCCGATAGACGCGGGTTGATTCGTTCGGCAGCCGCTTCCAGATAGGGAGCAGCAAGCCCGCCACAACGTGGATCGTGCTTTCCGTGAACTGGGGCACCTCGGCAAGCTCCGCCACCCAGGCCGCAGCGAAGCGCCCACGGTCCGCTTCGATCCAGTGGCTCTCCGCCATCATGCTCAAGGGGACCGTGTGCTGATCCATCGGCCGGATCAGACGGACGCGCCGCTCGATCTCGCCGTCATCGAGCATGACGCTCGCCGCGGGGACCTGCACGGCGGCTCGTCCCGAGCGCTCATTGACCAGCAGGACGGCCTGACGATCGGAAAGACGAGCAAGAGCGTCATCCAGACTCACCGGATGATTGCGCTGGCGCTGTGTGACAGTGAGCAGCCGGGTCTCGGCGCCGGTCCCCCGCTGGTCATAGATCGTCCGCCGGTCGGTGACGACAAGGCTCTCGGCACGGAGTGTTTCCAACCCGACGTCGTAGGTGCCGGATGCAACCGCGCCTTCGATCCGAGCGGTCAAGAGCTGCTCGAAGGCGGTGAACAGCACATTCTGGAGGTCGATGGTGAGCGCCAATAACCTGTTCAGAAAGGTCGTGATCGGCGGCAGGTCATTCCTGAGCCCATTGGCATCCATGAGCTTCAGACCGGTTGCATCCTCGAACCTCCCAAGCGAGCAACCGTCGACCTTGCCTCGCGCGAGCAGCGTGTAGAGCTGACGCAACGCATCACGTCCATACTGGCTTTCGAGATTGTCCTCGGGCCGGAACAGGCCCTGTCCTCCGGTCTGACGTTGGCCGCGCGTAATGGCTCCCAACGTATCGAGCCGGCGGGCAATGGTGCTGAGAAAGCGCTTCTCGGCCTTCACGTCTGTCGCAATCGGACGAAACAGCGGCGGCTGCGCCTGGTTGGTCCGGTTGGTGCGGCCAAGGCCTTGGATCGCGGCGTCGGCCTTCCAGCCGGGCTCGAGCAGGTAATGGACGCGCAACCGGCGATTCCGCGCCGACAGTTCGGCATGGTAACTCCGCCCCGTGCCGCCGGCGTCGGAGAACACGAGGATGCGCTTGACGTCATCCATGAAGGCCGAGGTCTCGGCGAGATTGGCCGAGCCTGCGCGGTTTTCGACCACCAGCCGGTCGCCCTTGCGGATGACGCGGCGCGAGCGGCCCGTCACCTCGGCGACCAGTTCGGTGCCGAAGCGCTGGATGACCTGATCCAGTGCCCCAGGTACCGGCGGCAGCGAGGCAAGCTTCTCGATGAGGCGGTCACGGCGTGCGACGGCTTCCCGGCTCTCGACCGGCTGGCCGTCGCGATAGACAGGCCGGGAGCAGAGGTTACCTTCCGAGTCGGTGAAGGGTTCGTAGAGCTGGACCGGGAAGGAGTGGGCGAGGTAGTCGAGGACATACTCGCGCGGGGTGATGTCGACCTGGACGTCGCCCCATTCTTCAGTTGGAATCTCCGCGAGCCGGCGCTCCATCAGCGCTTCGCCCGTCGACACGATCTGGATGACCGCGGCGTGCCCAGCCTCAAGATCGTTCTCGATCGCACGGATCAGTGACGGGGTCTTCATCGAGGTCAGGAGGTGACCGAAGAAGCGCTGCTTCGCGCTTTCGAAGGCGGAGCGTGCCGCAGATTTGGCCTGCCCGTTCAGCGTTCCCGTTGCGCCGGTGATGTTGGCGGCCCGCATCGCCGCGTCCAGGTTATTATGGATGACGCTGAACGCACCGGCATAGGCGTCGTAAATGCGGACCTGCTCCGGCGTCAGTTGGTGCTCAACAAGCTCGTACTCGACGCCCTCGTAAGAGAGCGAGCGGGCTGCGTAGAGGCCGAGCGCCTTGAGGTCGCGCGCCAGCACCTCCATGGCCGCGACCCCACCCTCCTCGATCGCTTCGACGAACTCGGCACGGGTGGCGAACGGAAAGTCGGCGCCGCCCCAAAGGCCGAGGCGTTGGGCATAAGCGAGATTGTGGACCGTGGTTGCGCCCGTCGCCGACACATAGACCACGCGGGCATTCGGCAGCGCGTGCTGGAGCCTCAAGCCCGCGCGCCCCTGCTGAGAGGCCGCTTGGTCACCACGCTCGCCCTTGCCCCCGATCGCATTCTGCATGGCGTGGCTCTCGTCGAAGACGATCACTCCGTCGAAGTCCGAGCCCAACCATTCGACGATCTGCCTGACGCGCGAAAGCTTCTCGCCACGCTCGTCGGTCCGTAGCGTGGCGTAGGTGGTAAATAGGACGCCTTCCGCAAGCCGGATCCGGGTGCCCTGGCGAAACCGGGACAAGGGCGTAACGAGCAGGCGCTCCATCCCGAGCGCGGACCAATCGCGCTGCGCGTCCTCGATCAGCTTGTCGGATTTGCTGACCCAGACGGCACGTCGGCGGCCCTTGAGCCAGTTGTCGAGCAGAATCCCGGCGACCTGCCGGCCCTTGCCCGCGCCGGTGCCATCGCCCAAGAACCAGCCGCGGCGAAAGCGGACGGCATTCTCTGCGTCATCGCGCGCGGCGGCGATAACATCAAAGGTCGCATCGACCGTCCAGGAGCCCACGAGAAACTCAGAATGCGCCTCGCCGGCATAGATGACGCTCTCAAGTTGGGCGTCCGACAGAACTCCATCTGCCACCAGACTCGAAGGCAGGTGCGGACGATAGGATGGTTTCGGTGACGCAACGGACGCCATCGCCGCGGACTGCACGAGCTTGGTCGGGTGTGCGCACGATCCGGGAATACGGATCGATTGCAATCCGTATTCCTCGTAAAGGGCATCGGTGAGCCGGGTGCCTTCCGGCGGCGACCATTCGACCGTTTCGTATGTAAGTTCGACGCCTTCTGGCGCGGCGTCTCTCGAAGAAGACGATGAGCGTGGTGCAACGGCGCCCAGCGATCGCGACATAGCCGGCCGCTCGATAGCGACGATCTCCGGTGATATGGCGACGGGCAGCCTTGGAGGCACATGCTGGTTCACCCAGTCGAGCAAGGTAGCGACGTCGGCCGCCATGCCTGGCGAAGCCGGAAAAGCCGTCGGATCGGCAGCGGGCAGCTTGTCGATCACAAGCAGCCGTGTGTCGATTTGTGTTCCGTGCTTCGCGTAGATGGCGCCGTCGATCGCCGCAGAAAACGCTACCTGCCCGCGTTCCTGGAGCCGCACAAAGGCTTCTCGCCATGCCGGGTTATCCGGTGCGAAGCTGGCGCCAGTGATGGCGACAAGGCGTCCACCGTCGCCAAGACGCGCGAGCGCTGAAGCGATGTGACGGAGAGCCGCATCCGTCATCCGTCGGTCTACGTTCGTCAATGCCGAGAACGGCGGGTTCATCAGAACGACGCTCGGCACGACACTCGCGTCGAGGTGGTCGTCGATCTGTGCAGCATCGAACCGCGAGACCTTAACGCCTGCGAAGAGATGATCGAGCAGCGCCGCGCGGGCCTCGGCCAACTCGTTCAAGACCAGAACGCCGCCGGCGAGCTCGGCAAAGACGGCGAGCAAACCGGTCCCAGCAGAAGGCTCAAGAACGCGATCGGCCGGCGTAATGCCAGCCGCGGCGCATGCGGCCAGCCCAAGCGGGATCGGCGTCGAGAATTGCTGAAGCGCCTGGCTGTCCTCGGAACGCCGCGTGTGGGTCGGCAGACAGCTAGCGATCTTCGTGAGCATCGGCAGCATTGCTGCCGTCGACCCAGCCTTGGCACGCATCGCGGGGCCGAACTTGCGAAGGAACAGAACGGCTGCCGCCTCGCAGACGTCATAGGCGGTCTTCCAATTCCAAACGCCGGCCGTGTCCGAGGCGCCAAAGGCAGACTCCATGGCGCTACGCAGAACAGCGGCATCGATGCGACGGCCGCGTTCGAGCTCGGTCAGGACCTGTCGCGCGGCCCTGACAGCGGCAGAGGTGAGATTTGCAGCGGCACGCATGGAGAGCGGCGTGGCGATGCCGCCGGCAAGAGATTCGGTCATGGCAGGAATTCTTTCGGAGAGCAGGAATGGGTCGAACCATCAGGCGCTCTCCTTTGCCCCCGACGGCTCAAACCCTTCCCGGCCCGACTCTCACTCTCCGCCGTTCCCAATAAGAATGGGGACCAGCGCTACACACCGGTCCCCAAGCAACCGCGGGACGGCCAAAGCCGCCCCGCTCTGTGATGATCACTCAGCCGCGTCGAGATGTTGCGGATCTTCGTCGGCGGCGGTCTCCTGATCCTCCTCGTCGGCGAGGAATTCGGGCAGCCGGCCCGCCTCGCTCTCCTGCTCTGACGCCGCATCGGGATCGAGGAGACGCAACGGCTCCGGCAACCAACCCGAGCCATCCAGAAGTCGTTCAGCCTCCTTGGCCATGTCGGCCTTCTTCAGATGGTCGATCAGTTGCGCCGACGACTCGCCCTTGGCCTGCCGCACGGCATCCAGAATACGCGGCTTGGTAACCCGGCCGAGATAGTTGTCGACGGTCGGTCGCCAGCCGGCCTGCACCATGTCGAGCCCGACCGCGCGCGCCAGCACATCGGCCTGGTCGAGACGCGTGCGAACGCCATGGGCGGAGACGCGACCCTGATTGTAGCGATTGGCTGGCTCATGGACGGCGTTGACCGCAAACGACGCACAGTGGGCGAACAGCGACGCCTGTGCACCACCATCGAGAGCCGTCAGCGCATCCCAGAGATCGTTCTCGCTCTTTGGCAACCGTGCCTTCCAGACCTCATGTCGCGCCTCGACTGCTTTGGCCGAGACGCTTTCCCTCAGCCCCGGAGCTTGGGCGGGAAAGTTCGGCGTGCGAAGGCTGATCTCAAGACAGCTCCCGGACGATGCGAACCGGTAAAAGGCCGTCAGCACGAAGTTATGCAGAACTGCCTGGAACGCGACCGCTGGATTTCCCGCCAACGCATCACGCAATGTCAGTGTACGATGCGCCGTCAACTCGATGATGAGACGATCCGGCAAAGGTTTGGTCGCGTCCTCATCATCCTCCTCGGCATCAGCAGCGCCGCCTGCGACCGCGATGACCGTGCGCTGGACGGAAGGGCCCACTTCAAGACCTTCGGTCGACGACGCATCGGCGCCCTGCCCGACATCAGGATCAGTTGCCGGCACCTCGTCCTCCGGCCGGACGTAACCCCGGTCCACGGCGAGGCGTCCTTCGGAGTCGATGCTGATGAAGACACCAGCTCGGGCGATCTCCGCCGGTTCGTAAAGCATCGGCCGGTCTTCGAATGCAGCCAGGGCCGACTCGATTTCGCCGAGACGCTGATCGACCTCGTCGGGCAACTCGTCGGCATCCCGGTAGTCGACTTCCAGCTTGGCTTGCTCGGCGTTCAGCGCATCGATGGTGGCCTGCTCCTCAGGCGAGAGATCGACGGGCTTGCCTTCGATTTGTCGTAGGCCTTGAGTGTGACCGTAGGGGAAATCTACGGCGACCGAGATCCACTTCCAGCCTTCGGCAGCAATCGTCTCAGCTTCGGCCTTGAGCTTCTCGGTTACGAGGCGGTCGAGCAAGACGACGTCCTGAAGCCAGCCGCCGTCGTCGTGCTCGAACAGATCCCGCAGAACGCCGCCACCCGCGCTCTGATAGGCATCGAGGCCCACAAATTGGGCCCGGGGATCGGAACCGCGCACGGTGTTCTCCGTGAGCAGCCGGCGGATCTGGTATGGCTCGTCATAACCGGAGCGGCTGACATTCTCCCAGACTTGCTCCTGGCGGGCGTGATCGGCCGTGACCGAGAACGCCATGAGCTGCTCGAGGGTCATGCCGTCTTCGGCATAGACCTCATGCAGCTTTGGCGAGACCGACGCCAGGCGCAGGCGCTGCTTGACGATTGCAGGGTTCACGAAATGACGCGCGGCAATGTCTTCCTCGCTCATGCCGAGATCGCGGAGTGTCTGGAAGGCCCTAAACTGATCAAGCGGATGCAGGCCGACCCGCTCATCGTTCTCCGCCACCGAATCGTCCTCGGCGATGCCCCCTTCACGCACAACGCACGGCACCGCCTGCGTCTTTGACATCCGCTTCTGTTTTACCAGGAGCTCGAGAGCGCGATAGCGCCTGCCGCCCGCTGGCACCTCGAACATGCCGGTCTCGTTGCCATCTGCATCGACGACGGCCCGGACACTCAGACCTTGCAGAAGCGTACGCTGCGCGATGCTCTCGGCTAGCTGCTCGATCGAGACACCGGCCTTGACGCGGCGAACGTTCGACTGGCCGAGCACGAGCTTGTTGAAGGGAATGTCCCGAGAAGGGGACAGCGTGATCTTTTGTACGGCTTTCGTCATTTTGGCTCTCCACGACGGGTGGCCGTGAGACTCTCTCTCGGCTTCCAACCCGTCGCGAACAGCCTCCCCTCCTCTCACTCTCGCGCGAGGCCAGGCATCACGCCGTCTCGTGATCGGCGACAGCCGAATCCAGCGATGCGGGCTCAATGGACCCGGGAACGAAACCGAGCAAATAGTCCGCGGCCTTGCTCGCCTGCGAGGCGGCCCGCACGATGGCGCGATTGTCTTCACGCAGGACTTCGAGCCAGGAGCCGATATAGTCGGCATGGCGCACGGTGGGGACGATCCCTAGCGACGCGCAGCTGAACGCGGAACTCAATTCGGCGACCAGCTCTTCGAAGGCATATTTCTTGGTACCGTAGGATCCGCTCTGGTCGCGATTGAGACGCGACGGGTGCCCAGTCGCATGACCGAGTTCATGCAAGGCCGTACGGTGCCAGTTGATGGGTTCGAAATAGGCCTGCGGCGGCGGGACCTGAACATAGTCTTCGGCTGTTGCATAGAATGCGCGATCTCCACCGATCCGAAATGGAATTCCGCTGGCCGTGATCAGGGCATCGACCGTCGGTTCGATGAGGCCGGCCGGCGGCGGCGGCGCAGCGGTGGCAATGTCGTCGGGCAGTTGCTCGCACTGATCGGTGTTGAAAACGGTAAATCGCTTGAGGAACGGGATCGCCTGCGCGTCTTCGCCGGTCTCGGCGGCGCGGCGCTTTTCATCATTCGGCACGAAACGATCCGCGTAGACGACGGTAGTCCCGCGCTCTCCCTTGCGAACGTGGCCGCCAAGAGAGAGTGCCTGGCGGAAAGTGAGCCAACTTTGACCGGTAAATCCGCGTTCGATCACGACTCCCCAGAGGATGAGGATGTTCACACCACTGTATTGCCGGTTGGTCGACGCATTTTTCGGCATGGCCAGCGGCGCTTTCGCCGCGGCAGTACCCCAGGGCTGAACCCAGGGGACGCGTCCGGCCTCAAGCTCGGCGATGATCTTGTCGGTGATTTCGTTGTAGAGGTTCGCCCGGTCCTGGCCGGCGCGCGCGCAAGCATTAGGGTTTGACATCGCGGGTCTCCGCGACGGGCACCGCGAGCCTCTCTCGCAGATTGTAACCCGTCACGGAAAACCAGCCTGCACTCTTACTCTCAGCTTCTTGCCTTAGGCCGCAGGCCTGATCCGGCGTGCGCCAGGGGCGCATCGCCCCAAGAGAAATGGCACCCGCAGGAGCGTGAGCATAGCGACGCCGAAGGCGGCACGCGGGACCGAGTGCAGCGACGAGACCGGTTAAAAGGGCACCCGGGAACGGGGCAGTGATAACGATCGCCGCAGGCGAGCCCCTTTTCCGAGTGCCCCCGGCGAGGAGCACCAAAGCTCTGGCGCGAGGGATCGAAGCCGCAGGCCGAGACGCGGCGCGGCTCGGTTCACGAGAGCCCGGTGCGGCCCTGGCCGCACGCGCACAACCACTAAAAGACTTGAGCGAAAGTGATGCTGGCAATCCTGCGAGAACAGCCTGGCAATTTCACAGTGGTCTCAGAACGGGCGAAAACCTTGTCCTCTGCTGACTGAGAATCCCAGCCTTGTGTTAGCAGCCGGAACAAACGGCGGACCACTAGATTCGTGTATTCGGAGTTATTCAATGCTGATGACCAGTGAGCGAAGGCCGGCGATACGGACACTGCAGGGTTGGGCGATCCACGTGCTCCAGGAAGCGGGCGCCATCCGCGAATGCGAAGAGCATGGTTGGATGCAGGACCGCGCCGATCCGCATGCACGAGAGCGAGCCTTCGATATTGCCCGTCGAGACCCGCCAGCAGACGTCTCCCGTCAAGCCGCGGAGGCCGCGCTTCACGACGTGCTCGACTCGATTGGCGATACCTGCCCAGAATGCCCCCCTGACGAGGAGGACCCGCGCTAAGCACCGACGCCGACCCGTCTGCTACTCAGCGGCCTAGCCGTTTCTCCACCCGCTTGCGCGCGTTGCCGACCTTTTTGACGGCCTTTTTCACCGCCGGCGCCGACTTTCCGGTCTTCTTCGCCTCGTACTGCACTTCGTAGTCCTGCCCGCCTGCCACCCGCGCCCGGTCCTGCTTTCGTCCGCGCGCCGTTTTGCTCTTCTTCGCTGCCGCCATCGGTGCCTCCTGTTGGGACATCGAAGCAACGCGACAGGGATTCGCAGGTTCCGGAACGATTCGAACTGTGCCAATTTGAATCGGCTGTAGCGTGGAGTTCTTCAGTGGCGTTTCAGCGTAACAAGCCGGCGGCTATCGGCGTCAAGGCGCCTTTCCCCGCCTTCATCGAACCGGCCCTGGCATCCTCGACAGAGAAAGTGCCGTCGGGAGAGCGCTGGATCCACGAAATCAAGTTCGACGGCTACCGTGTTCAGGTCCATCTGGCCAACGAGACGGCGAAGATCTCCACCCGGCGCGGCCACGATTGGACGCACCGCTTCAAGAAGGTCGCTCATGACGCCTGGCGGATCAAGGCGAACTCTGCGGTGGTGGACGGCGAGATCGTGGTGCCAGCTGCCGATGGCACGACCGACTTCTCGGTCCTGCAGAACGAGCTCAAGGGTAAGTCGAGGAGCATCGTGCTCGTGGCGTTCGATCTGCTCTATCTGAACGGCCGAGATATCCGGAAGCTACCGCTTTTTCAGCGCAAGGCCGAACTCAAGAAGATCCTGACCGGCACCGACATCCAGTTCAGCGAAAGCTTCGCGATAGACGGCCGCGAGATGTTTGCGCACGCCTGCAAGCTTGGCCTCGAAGGTGTCGTCTCGAAGGTCCGGGACGGCGCCTATCCGGCCGGACGCACGAATGACTGGGTCAAGAAGACCTGCGTGCAGCGTGAGACCCTGACTATTGCGGGTTTCGCGCTCGATGGAACGAAGTGGGACGGCATCTACGTCGGCCGGCGTAAGGGCGACGATCTAATATACGCCGGGAAGGTGGACCATGGATTCGACAAGGCATCAGCCGCCGACCTTCAGAAGCGTCTGAAGCCGCTGATCCGCAAGACGCAGCCTTATGCAAAGCGGATTGCGCACAAAGGAATCTGGGTCGAGCCCAAGCTGCTGGCCGAGATAGAGTACCGTGCAAAATCAGCGGAGGGAAAAGTCCGTCATCCCTTCTTCAGGGGGCTTCGGGAGGATCTGTAATGGATGCCTTTGACCGCTTCTGGGAGTGGGCGGAAAAGCCGCTCGATAGTCCGCTGACGATCCCTGCGGAGCTCCATCGAGCGGTTATGGAGCTGTCTCCGGAGGACAGGCGGGACCGCGCAAAGGTCAATGAGGCCGCAGGGCGGGCGGTTTCCGACCGATAGTTACCAGCGAGCGCCCAGTCTGAGCGCGCCCGCTCGAGACCCACCATTCAAGATTGACCTGCTTGAATTGGACAGTGTCCGAATTCGCGAAACGGAGTATGATCTGGTCATCACCGGCAAAGGCACTCTGCCCGCGGGCACCGGTGACTGAGAGACCAATCGCGCTCCCGCCTGCAGCAGGAGCCACCAATGTCTCATTATTCCGAACGTGTCATCCTTGCCCGTCACCATGTTGCCAAAGGACGTCAGATCGTCGAAAGGCAGCAACGGATGGTCCGCAAGGGTGGCGCAAACATCGCAGAAGCTCTGAAGCTCCTGGCTCTCTTTGAAGCAACGCAAAATATCTTCGAGGATGATCTGGAGCGCATCTTGCGGGAAGAGCGCAACTGCTAAGGCTCGCGACTTGGCAGTTTAGAGTCTGGCAATTTCCGGTCTCGGCGGCAAATCAGGCGTCAACGCTAAGACACGAGATGGTCGCACTTTGAGACCTAGCCTCGCGCGCGTCGTAACGCGACTTCCAACCGGGCCTTCTCCTTTTCCCAACGCGCTTCCTCGTCCCGCGCGCTTTCCTCAAGAACTTCGAGCTGTTGTTGAATGTCAGCGGCCTTTTCTTCGTGCTTGCGACGGGCCGCGTCCAAGGCACTTTGCGCCTTGTCGACGGCGTGCTGCCGTCGCTCACGCTCCTTCTGCCGGACGGCCTCCTCCTTGGCACGTTCGCGCTCCCGTTGCATCTGCTCCTTCTCTAAAGCAAGTGCAGCCTTCCGGTCGGCCGCATCGTCGTGGGCCCGCTTAGAAGGCTTCCGCGGTTGACGGCGGCCTGTCTTCTTTGAGCTGCCGCTGGCAAGGTCGGTAGGTAGCTCGGCATGCTCCCTGAATGGCCCGTTGGAGCCGACGGGTCTCTTCAGAACGATGCCCGGCGCAGCCATAGTCGCCTCGATGACGTCCGGATCGTCGCTTTCCTTCGCCGCGCCCTGGTGGAAGAGATTGCTGTCAGCGCCCCAGGCTTCGAGGGCCGCTTTCATGGAGGGAGCGGCGATCGCCAGATCGAAGAAGCCCAGCGAGGTCTGATAGGTCTTCAGTTTTCTGGCCATCGGTCTGATCCGCCCTCGTCGATCGTCAACGTCTCGCACGCCACCATGCCTGCGGAACACGACGCGGCCCCGAAGCGTTCCCCAATCCTTGAAGGACGTCCATGCATTTCGCAACGCGCTCTTAAGGATTGGCCTTGAATGAGCCGGATGTCGACCCTGCCCAAGCGCCTGCAGCCGATGCTTGCTACGCTTACCGAGGCGCCGTTCGACGACCCCAGCTGGGTTTTCGAGGACAAGTACGACGGCTTCCGGATGATCGCGGAAATCCGGCGGGGCAAAGTTGCGCTCTACAGCCGCAACGGCAAGATAATCAGCCGCAGCTATATTGAGGTCGCCAAAGCGCTGGAGGGCGTGAAGGGCGACGCCGTGATCGATGGTGAGCTTGTCGCGATCGGTAAGGATGGCGTCTCACATTTCCAGTTGCTTCAAAACGCGCTGCGCCATGAGGCGAAGCTGCTGTACTGCGCCTTCGATCTCATGTTTGAGAACGCAGCGGACTTGCGCAACCACCCCCTCCTCGAGCGGAAGAAGCGGTTGAAGGCAATACTGCCGCGCGACAAGTTGATCGCCTTCAGCCATCACCGCAAAGCGAACGGCATGAAATTCTTCGCCGAGGCCGAGCGGAAGGGTCTGGAAGGCGTCATGGCGAAGCGCGCCGACAGCGCGTATGCGTCCGGAAGCCGGACGGCGGATTGGCTGAAGATCAAGACAGCAAAGCGGCAGGAAGTGGTGATCGCGGGCTTCACGGCGCCGAGGCGTACAAGACCATACTTCGGCGCCCTGGTCCTCGCCGTGCGGGAAGACGACACATGGCGCTATATCGGACATGTTGGCACTGGCTTCAGCCACAAGGTCCTGGAAGACCTCCACGCCAAGCTCGTGAAGCTGACGATCCCGAAATCACCCTTCCCTGCCAAAGTGAAGGACGAGGCCGCCACGACCTGGGTCAAGCCCTCGTTGGTCGCCGAGGTCAAATTTGCGCAGTGGACGAGCAAGGGCGAACTGCGCCAGCCCGTCTACCTCGGGCTCAGGTCCGACAAGCGGGCGAAGGATGTCGTGCGTGAGCGAGAACGTCCGCGCAAGTAGCTTCCCTTCGGCGAAAGCCGGCAAAAAGGATTGATGCACTCTCCGCCGACACTCACTCGCCTCCAAGGTCGTGGATTTCCGGTCGCATGCCGTCAGGCGTGAGTTCGAGCGTCGCAAACGTGATCGGCAGCTTGAAACGCCGAGGTCCCGCGCTGCCGGGATTCAGGTAGAGAATGCCACCGACCGTGTCGATCTTCGGTACGTGGGAATGCCCGGAGACGATGACGTCGAAGCCGGCGCCGAGATCGGTCTTCAGCGTCTTCAGGTCGTGCAGAACGTAGATCGACTTACCTGCCAGACGGACGAGTTTCGTGTCGGGGTAGTCGCGAGCCCACTTGCCACTGTCCACGTTTCCACGAACGGCCGTGACGGGTGCGATCCGGCGAAGCGCGTCGACGATCTCGGGGCGTCCCATGTCGCCGGCATGAATGATGTGATCGACGCCCGTCAGGCCTCGCTCCGCCTCGGACCTCAACAGGCCGTGCGTGTCCGAAATGACTCCAATCCTGAACATCATTTCCCGACGCTCTCAGCCGAGATCGCCAAAAGACGATCGAGAAACTCTACCTGAGCGGACAGCATCTTGGTCCGCGCTAACTCGATATCAAACCATTCCGCGCGGTCGACTTCGGGAAAGCTCTGCCGTCGACCGCTTCGAGGCGGCCATTCGACATCGAAGGTATTGCTGGTCAGTGCTGCCGGATCAAAGTGTCCCTCGCCGCCGAATGCGATGACGCGCTTGCCTCCTCGCTGTCGGACCTCCCCCAGCGCCTGGAGTGGACCAATCGAAGCGCTCGGGCCGAGTTCTTCGGCAAATTCTCGTTGAGCAACGTTCTCCGGAACATCATTGGCATCGATTTCGCCCTTTGGAATGGACCAGGCGCCATCATCCTTCTCACGCCAGAACGGACCGCCGGGATGAACGAGCAGAACCTCGAGCCCCCGAGCTCCTCCCTTGCGGTATGCGAGAATGCCCGCGCTCAAGGTCGATCTCCTGGAAGTCTTTTTCACCGCAGCCATATGGCTCCTACTTTGCAGAGCAATCGAGAGCCGGCGAGCCGTCGTCCCGCCATACGGGACCGCGTTCGCCAAGCGCCTGCTTAGCTTCGTCCGCGGTCCTATGCACCGTTACTTCGGCCTCGCGCTCGGCCGCCTTCCTGGCGCACGCACCTACCCGCCGGGTCGCCATTAGACGGCGACGAGATGATCTCGCGTGACCTCGTTGAGACGGATTTGCCATTCGCCAGAGCCTGCCACGGACGACGAAGGAGTGCCGTCCGGCGTCACCGGATGCTTCACGACACCTAAGCCGACTTCCGCTGCGGCTTGGCCGCCGGCTTTTTCGCCGCGGCCTCCTTCGCCGGCTTCTTGCCTGCGATCGGCATCAGCATTTCCTTCTGCCCGGCCGCCGCCTTGCGCGGCTTTTTTCCTGATTTCTTGGGTGCCTCTGTCGCTGAGGCGCCCTCTCTTCCGATGCTCTTTCGCAGCGCGTCGATCAGGTCCACCACGTTCTCGCCGCGGGGACGCGCTTTCGCGGTGATGGGTTTGCCGGCGCGCTTCTGATTGATCAGTTCGATGAGGGCGGTTTCGTATTGGTCTTCGAACTTGTCCGGCTCGAAATGGCCCGCCTTCTGATTGACGATGTGCTTGGCGAGATCAAGCATGTCCTTGGTGACTTTGACATCCTGAATGTCGTCGAAATACTCATCAGCTGAACGGACTTCGTAAGGATAGCGCAGTAGCGTTCCCATCAGGCCCTTGTCCAACGGCTCCAGCGCGATGATGTGCTCGCGATTGGTCAGCACCACACGGCCGATCGCGACCTTGTTCATCTCGCGGATGGTTTCCCGAATAACGGCGAAAGCATCGTGCCCGACTTTACCGTCGGGACGCAGATAGTAGGGGCGAATGAGATATCGCGGATCGATCTCGCTGCGGTCGACGAACTCGTCGATTTCGATCGTTCGCGTTGATTCCAGTGCGACGTTCTCTAGCTCCTCCTTCGTCACCTCGATGAAGGTGTCCGTGTCGACCTTGTAGCCTTTGACGATGTCCTCGTTGTCGACCTCCTCGCCGGTATCGGCATCCACCTTAGCGTACTTGATCCGATGGCCGGTCTTTCGATTCAGCTGGTTGAACGAGACCTTTTCGGATTCCGACGTGGCCGGATAGAGCGCAACCGGACAGGTGACGAGGGAAAGACGCAGGAAGCCTTTCCAGTTGGCGCGGGGGGCCATCGCGGGGAACTCCATTACTGATGCCGGATTAAAGACGAACGACCGGGCTTGGTTCCGACATCGCGACCCGCCCCACAGCGGGATTTTTCTCATCGGCCTGCCTGGCCGGACTCGACATTTGTTCTTGTTATGTTCTAATTCGGGCATGACCGACCGACCCGCGAGCTGGCGCATGCCGACCCCGAAACAGATGGAAAAATTGGCCGCTGAAGCCGACCGCAGACGAGCGCCGCCCGCTGCGGGTCCAGATGCCCCCCTCCCGGCCGAATATTGGGAATCGGTCCTGAAAGACGCACGCGCCGGCACGACCGGGGCTCAGATGCGGCAGCGACGTCTTTCCGAGATTCAGCGTCACGTGCTGCGCGTCTCCTGCCGCCGCTGCGAGCGGACCGTGGAAATCCAGACCGCTGATGCCGTTCGACTGTATGGCGCCAACGCGCTCTGGAAGGACGTCGCGCAGCGGCTGCTCGACAATACCTGCCGGCAGCGCACCGGCAGGCATGAAGAAGACGGGTGCTGGCCAGCGTTCGAGACGCCGTAGCCGCTCTGGATTTGCCGATCCGATCTCTTTGCGCCTGGATGTCTGGATGGCCCCGAAGTATCACCCTACGCCCTTGTCGGGCGGCGATCGCAAGGCTCTGGCGAAAGAGCTCGGCAAGGCACGCGCGATGGCCAGCATGCTGGCGACCCAATCGGCGGAGATGCGGGCCAAAGGCGGGGCGATGATCCAGCAAGCCGACAGGCTGCTTTGCGAAAGCTGGAACGAGCGGATGTGGAGTGACGGCGAACCGATCGATCCGTCGCCGACCATCGATCAGGCCGTAAATGGAGGCTTCCCCTGGCTGGAGATCAGGTGCGCGCGCTGCAAGACGCCGAGCGATGTCGACCTGGCCGCGATGAAGCACCCGCCGACCACCTTCGTGCACGATCTCGCCAGCCGGCTGCGCTGTCGCAAATGTGCCAAGGCCGGCCGGCGTCCATCCGCGACTCTGCTACAGTTGACCTGGCAGCCGCGCCACCCTCGAGCCGAATCCTGACCGATGTGCAATCTTTATTCGATCACGACCAATCAAGCCGCGATCAACGCGCTGTTCCGCGTTGTCAACCGATACGTTGGAAATCTGGCGCCGATGCCGGGGGATTTTCCCGACTACAAGGCACCGATCGTGCGCAACGGAGTGGAGGGCCGCGAGCTCGCTACGGCGCGATGGGGAATGCCGTCGTCATCAAAGGCGCTGATGGACGCCACGAAGAAGCGAGCCGAGAAGCTGCAGGCCAAGGGCAAGGCAGTGGATTTCAAGGAATTGCTGCGAATGGAGCCGGACGGCGGCACGACCAACATCCGCAATGTGAAGAGCAAGCACTGGACGCGATGGCTGGGGACTGAAAATCGCTGCGTGGTGCCGTTCAACTCGTTCAGCGAGTTCAACAAGGCCGAGGGCGGTGATATCTGGTTCGCGCTCGATGAGACACGTCCCCTCGCCTGCTTCGCCGGTATCTGGACCAACTGGACGTCCGTCCGGAAGGTCAAGGAAGGCGAGACGACCAACGACCTCTACGCGTTCCTCACGACGGAGCCCAACGCCGAGGTCGGCGCCATCCACCCCAAGGCGATGCCGGTGATCCTGACAACGCCAGATGAAGTCGAGACCTGGATGACGGCCCCTGCGGACGAAGTACTGAAATTGCAAAGGCCGCTTCCGGACGGAAGCCTCCGGGTCGTCGCTCGCGGCGTCAAGGAAGACCCAATAGGGCCGACGACGTGACGGACGAGACCGACTACCAAACGGGGCCAGCACCGCATCAGCGCAAGATCATTCTGTCGATATAGACATCTTCTACGCATCAGTGGAGCAGCGGGACAATCCGGACTTGCGTGGCAAGCCAGTCGCTGTGGGCGGGATCGAAAGAGCGCGGTGTCGTAGCTGCAGCGAGCTATGAGGCGCGAAAGTTTGGAGTTAGGTCGGCATTGCCGTCAGTGACAGCCAAACGGCAATGCAAAGAGCTAATTTTCGTAAAGCCGCCGCGCTTCGAAGTCTACAAGGAGGTCTCTCGACACGTCCGGACAATCTTCGCGGAGCATTCTGACGTCATTGAGCCCCTGTCGTTAGATGAGGCCTACCTAGATGTCACCGAGAACATCCAAGGCCTCCCAATCGCGACAGAGATCGCGACCTTGATTAGAGTCAAGATCCTGAGCGAGACAGGCCTGACCGCGTCTGCCGGCATCTCTTACAATAAGTTCCTGGCAAAACTTGCGTCCGACCAACGGAAGCCCAACGGACAGTTCGTGATCACGCCAAAGATGAGGCCGAGCTTCGTTCAGGATCTCCCAGTCGGCAAATTCCATTGAATCGGACCGGCGACCAGTGCGAAGATGCATGGCCTTGGCATCTTCACCGGCATGAATATGCGCAATCAGTCGCTCGAGTTCATGAACGCCAATTTTGGGAAAGCTGGGGCGTATTATTACTGGATCTCGCGGGGGATTGACGAGCGTCCTGTCCGTGCCAACCGAATCCGAAGGTCCGTCGGCGCCGAAAGCACGTTTCGCGGGACTTGGCAGACCACGAAGCGCTGACCATCGAACTGCGCCCACTGGTCGACAAGGTCCGGCAACACTGCGAGGCGACGGGCGCGCGAGGCCAAACGGCGATCCTTTTCAGATTTCGAGCTGATCACTCGCAGCACGTCCGTACGCATGAACGACACCGCGGACGATCTCTCTAGCCTGGCTCTTGAACTATTAGCGCAACTTATGCCGCCAAAGAGGCCGATCCGGTTAATCGGTATCTCTGTTTCGGGGGTTTGTTGGGTCAGGGCTCGATGATGATCAATTGCCACTCATGCTGGCTTGATTTGGCGGGTCCAACCGCATCTCGTTGCTGCTTGCAATAGGTGCCATCCACTCCCCCAATTTACACAGAGCATGCTTGGGAAAACGCGCAAAATATCGCTTTGCAGTCGATAACTCTGACCCAAAGCATATACTGCGCTATCATATACGAATCACCGCATTTGTACTGTTTCAAGGATGGATTACGGCGCTATGGCGCGAGCTACCATGCAAGGCAAAGCGACGCTCGACGCACGATTCAAGTTTGCTGATACCGCGTTTTCGAGCGGCACCGAAGGTTGGAATTCTCAACTTCGTTTTGCCACCGGCATCGCCGACGGCGAGGACTATCTTCTTCGTCTGTTCAAGAAGACCGGAACCCCGCTGGACGAGGACCTGAAGCGGCTCATCACGCACGGCCTCAGGCGTGTCCGGCGTGTTCTGTCGTCACGCCGTGCGCGCCAGTTATTGGTCGAGGTTCTTGAGATCGTCGAGGACCAGGAAGAGATCGGTATCTTAATGGTTGATCCTGGCAGTCCGATCTGCGGGTCATTGCACAGGGTTCGAGCGCGAGAAGGCCGGCTGCTTACGACGACCGGCCGCAAGATGTTTTGGCGCAATATCTTGCGCGTAGCTGAAGGACTTGCACTTTGTCATGATGCGGGCATCGTGCACGGCGCTGTCAGCGAACATACGATCTTTTCGCATAGCGATGAAAAAGAGGATTTCCGACTCGGCGGCTACGAAGCGTGCGTACACATTGCCGACGGCGATGTGGGCGGCGCGGGACATCTGCTGCGGCCCTCCGGCACCGTCTCGTTTCGCCGGGACTGGAGTGATCTTGGGCAGGCAGCGTCGCGGATCCTCGGCCTGACCGAGGACGGCGGCGGTCCTTCCCTGCTGTCGATCGAGCGACGCATGCTTAATCGTCTTGCCGATCCGCCACGCTACCAGCTTTTCGACGGAAGTATCGTGCTAAACGAGATCGCCGAGGTCGTGGCCGATCTTGACCGGTCGGGGTCAAGCGGCGAAGGCGAGCTAATTCTCTACCCTTCCACCCAGGTTACCCAAAGCGACCTTGCATCGCTTACATCGGGCACCATCCCGGCTGACGATAGGGATGCGGTCCTCCGTTTTGTCGAAGAGGATCTCAGCGGACCAACGGTACGCACTGTTGTCGTAGATGAGGCCTTCGTGCGTATCGTCACCGACCTTGCCGCGTATGGCGTGAAAGTCATCGATGACTATGTCGGCATGATCGAGAACGCCAACAAGAGGCGGCCTGACGACTACATCTATGATGCCGTCGAGGTTCGCCACCGGATTCATCTTGCGCGAACTCGGAGAAGCGCCGAAGAGCGAGTACGCAGGCTTGGCCCTGGCGCCAAACCGTGGATTGACGCGAGTGTCACAACAGGAGTGAGCCGATCAGTCGAAGAGATTCCCACTTGGTACGCCCTCATTCTTCTCGAAGCCTTTACTTGGCTGCGGGAGCAATTCCGAATCTATCCCGTCGAAGTGCTTCACCCGCCGTCCGGCGGGGATTCAGATTTGGCCTGGATCGCCTCCCGCGAAGATCCCGACCGGGACATGCGACGCAAGCTGATGGGACTGCGCCCGGCATACGACGCCTTGGCGCGCGAATTGAAGTACGACGACGGCAAACCAAATTGGACTCTTTCACGCAGCGACGCGCTCGCCGGCGATCGGGAGCGATTTCCGGAACTCAGTTATGAGGGAACGGGCGGTGTCGTCGACGGCCGCCTACCGTTCACGTTCGCGACAAGCGAAGCTGTTGTACCGGGGCAGCTTCTTTTTCTTCGTCCTCGAAGAGATGGTGGATTTGAACGCGCAATTCGCCGCCGCCTTCAAAATATTGTGGCGGCCCGGACGAATATTGAACTCTTGAGAGCGATTGACGATCCGGCGCAGGTCGCGCTGGACGAAGTATTACGTGATATTGCGACCCCGAATGCGGTGCCGCCGGACGAGATGGACGGTTCGAAAAAGGTGGCATGGGACGCAATCGTATCAGGCAAGTCCATCAATGTCGTTGTTGGCCCTCCTGGCGTCGGCAAGACGTTCCTAATTTCGAATCTTGTCAAAAGCATTCTGGACAAAACACCGGACGCAAGGCTTCTAGTGTCGGCGCAAAACCACGAGACCTTGATTCAAATGGAGGACGAACTCAAGGCGACACTGGCGAGCGGCACGAAGATCGTCGTTCGTGTCGAGCGGACACGATCGACCGATGAAGTCAGCTCCTTGCGTGCGAGCTCCGTTGATCTTCTTAGGTCCGTTTCGACGGTCGACCACGCCGCTGAAAGCATGATGGTCAACCAACGCTATCAAATCAAGCAGGCGCTCCGGCCCGTTGATGCGTCGGAAGCGACGGTTGCGGAACGCGTATTTCGCGATACCGACAATCTGCTGCTGCGCTCTTCCGATGTCACGCTTGCCACGACATCGTCGCACATCATCGAGGAGATGATTGCCGATGGCGATCAATTCGACTGGGTCATCGTCGAAGAAGCGGCCCGCGCCAACGGTGCGGAACTGATCGGCGCGCTATTGCTGGGCAACAGAAGAATCATGGTTGGCGATCACAACCAACTCTCTCCATTCGATGCCGCCCAGCGGCAACAATTCTACGATCCCGAGCGCGCAGTTGATCTGCTGCGGGACGCGAAGGAGCGGCTTGAAACCATCTCCGATCTACCGCCGGAAGTTACTGAGGCGCTTGATACAGTTAAGTCGAGCGAACATCTGATGAGGGAGGCTCTCGCAACAGCGGCGCGTCTTGAAGAACCGTTTCGATCAATAGCTGAGCGCGAAATTGAGCGCGAAAAGGACACGGGGCGTCCGAGCACGATCGTCAACACGCTGCTGGAACAGAGCCGCATGCACCCCGCCATCGGCGATCTCGTCTCGAATACTTTTTATGACAGAAAGCTCGCTCCCTCCGACCGCGTCAAGCGTCGCACGCTAACGGTCACGTCCACGGTCGCGTACCTCACCTCTCCAATCGTTCTTCTCGATTTTCCGCCCCTCAGCATGTCAAAACGGCGACATTTCGAACACAAAGTGGAGCGATCATTCCGCAACGAGCTTGAGGCGCAGGCCTTGATAGCGGCCTTGAAAGGGTTGCGGCCGATAGTTGGCGCGGACGGCCGCCGACCGACCCTCGTGATCATCTCGCCCTACGCGGCGCAGGTGAGATGGTTCAAGCGCTTACTGCGCGGCCAAGTCAGGAAAGACAAGACCTTGTTCGGCTTCGCGAGCCCGCGCAGTAATGGTGAGTTCGTCTTTACCAGCGATAGCTTCCAAGGTGGCGAAGCCGATGTCGTGGCCGCCAGCCTTACGCGCAACAATGTCATGGTGGGATCGCGCGCGCTCGGATTCGTCAAAAGCCCACAGCGCATGAATGTGCTGCTCAGCCGCGCCAAGCAAAAGCTGATTCTTGCCACAAGCCAGCGCTTCATTCGCGAAGTGGTCGAAGGAATCGATCCGGATGCAAAAAAGGACGATCTTGAATTCCTACGAAAGATGCTGAAGGAGCTCGCGACCCTCGCCGGGACCGATTACGAGCTCGTCAGGAAGGATGCTCCTAGCATTAAGGTGAAAGGCGCATCCATCGTCGCGATCGACGAGAACGGGAGGCTTCCGGCGTGAAAATCTACCTTCCCGCTTGGCACTATCGCGCGCGCGCCATCGTTCAACGCACATGGGGATGGAGTCCAATCGAAGAAATGATCCTGCTCGCGCTCGATCGCACCCCAGAAACGATCGAAGAGGTGGCAACGTCGCTCGGGATTCCAAGCCAGGTCGCGGGCTCGACCATCGCGCGGTTGATGCAGTTCGGCCTGGTCGAGCTTCGCCTGGCTCCTGTCCCTCAATTGGCGACAAGCGGCGTCGGTCAAGACTTCATCCGGTTGGGTGGCGCCTTGCCGGAGCGAACTGAAGATCGGGAGATTCACATCAGTCTAGTGCTGGAGAAGGTCGGACACTCGGTCTTTCGCAACCGCGACGTCGAGACCGCTCCACTCTATCGGATGACCCATACAGATCACAAGGTCAACTTTCCTCCGGGCCCAGATGAGACCGATGACACAATGGCGGTCCGCGTAACGCAGCTCGTCGCCGGCATGCTCCGTCCCGGCGAATGGCTGCGCGGCGTTCAAACGATCAACTCCGTTCTCGAAAGAAAATATCTCGCGATCGAACTGAACGACGTCAAGAACGGATTGCTCCCTGAGGGGGCCAGCCAGGACTTGATCGGCGCTCTTCAAGCAACAATCAGGACTGGTATTCTGCCGGAAGCTAGCGATCCGCAGCCAAGCCGGTCAGTGACCGTCGATACGATGATTGGCACCGATCAATTGATCGTCGGCGGCGAACAGCATCTCGAATGCTTCGAACGCATCGTGGGTCAGGCCGAGGAAGACGTTTTCGTACTTTCGACTTTTGTGACGCCTCACGGCGAAAAATACACGGAGCAACATGAACGCATTCGAAAAGCTCTTGAACAGGCTGCGCAGCGTGGCGTGCGCTGCCACTTGTTCTACGGTACTGCGCTAGACACCGACAGAAAGAACGCGATCGCGATGCAGGAGCTCAATATGCGGCTCTCGTCGGTCCGTCGCGCGCGTGGCTTTGTGTTCACGCAGCGCGATTCTGTTCGAAGCCATGTGAAATGCCTTGCCGCGGATGACGGCCACGGCGGCGCTGTCGTCGTGCTCGGCTCCTCCAATTGGCTGTCGTCGCCCTTTTCTGCCTTGGAGGTGTCTGTCGAGCTGACAGAGAACCGCGCGGCCGCGGCGGGCCTGGATCTTTTGCGTTCTATCGTGTCACCTCTTTCAAGCGCCAGCCGTTCGATTGAGACGCTCCAATTCATAGCATCGGATTTAAGGCGCTCGCGGAGCGCCTTAACATCTAGCGCCGATGCTGGAGGGAGTATTCCAGTTCGGATGAGCATTCTCCAGGCTGACGATCATGAGCGATTGATTCGGAGGGTTGCTCACGAAGCCGAAGAGCGATTTGTCTGCTGTACCAACAAGGTCGGAGCTCCCATGGTGCCGGCGATCTTTAACCCCGCCGAAATCGCAGGACGCCGACTCGACGACGTCCGTGTTTACTACTCGCGCCAGACCGGGCCGATCAAACGGCGGCACGTCAAGGCCCACCGCGAACGGCTACATGGTGTAGTCGATCTGATCGCCGTGGAGGATCCGCAAGTCCATGCAAAGTTTCTTTTGTGGGACAGAGATCACGTCGTGGTGAGCACGATGAATTGGGGCTCTCAGTCGGGTTCACCGGATAATCCTCTCGACGAGATCGGCCTCCATTTGGAAGGGCCTGGCATAGCCGAGTTCCTCCTAATGAAGTTCGAGAGTCAACTCGACGATTAGTATCTGACACGTATTTTGGGCTGCGTCCAAATTGTCAACGCGCTGCGCGCCAATTGCGCTGAAATTGCTGAGTTCTTTGTTCAAGGTGGAAAGAGAACCTTTCGCCATCTATCATCAGGCGCAGCCAAAACGCCTGATAAATACAAAGCAGACCGAGCTCGCCGATTTTCCTACAGACTACGACGAAGATCGGTATGACCCCCAAAAATCTGCCGTCGTGAAAGCCACGCCGTCATAACGCAACCCGTTTGCAGTGCTTAGCCGGGTGGGCAGCCCCGATCGGGAGCGTCCAAAAGACCGCCTCACGAATTTTACCGTGGCGTTCTAGTCGTGACCCACCGAATGACGCCATCCGTCATGTAAACCACGGCGCCCCGAGGTGCTCCTGTGGCACGAAGATAGTCGCTCAGCTGAGCGGCATGATCGCGCCTATCCTGCTCGCTGGGCGCGACATCGCTCTTCCAATCCAGGACAACGGCAGGCTGACCATCTTGAACAGCGATGGCATCTATCCGCCCAGCCAGCGCAGTCGCCGCGGGTGAAGCCGAGAGCATCGCATAAATTGGCCACTCCGGAGCGAGGCTTGGCCTGAGTGCGGCGATTTCGGGCAGTGCAAGGGTGCGCGCGACGGTCACCGCTATTTCCTCTGGGTCCGGAAGCTTCGCTCCGTTGTCAGCATCAATTATAAGCTGCGTCATCAGCACTCGCGCACGTGCAGCGACGACCGGCATCTCCTCGGCCAGTTCGCCGGTAAGCATCTCCTCCATCAGCTTGTGGAGAATAAGGCCCCGCACGCGGCCGGCGCCGACCGGCAATTCGGTTTCTGGGGCTTCGCCAGGCTCCATCGCGATCGCCTCACCTCTTGGCGCTCGATCAGGATCGTGATCGCTTGGCCGCAGCCACTGGAGCGGCATCGCCGCGGCGGCGATCGCGGCACGCTCTGCCCCGAACAGCTCCGGCGTCTGCGTATTCGGAGGCGCGACGTCGGTCACGCGGGCGACCGGCGTCAAGTGCGACAGGACAAGCTGCGGCAAGTCCCGATGCGCAAGATCAACGATCCGTGCCCAGGACCGCTGCTCAGCCTGAGGCAATTCCGGAACGATCAGAAGTTCGCGGGCGCGCGTGCAGGCGACATACCAGAGGCGCTCCCGCTCGCGGGCCAAGCTATCGTCTTCAGACTCGAGTGCGCGAAGCAGTTCCGGCGGAACCACGTCGCCAATCAGCCAATGCAGTGTTTCGTCGTCGGCGCGGTAGACGAATGCCTCGCGCGAGCGCAGCAAGGTGCCGGTGTTGATCGGAATTACCACCGGCCATTCGAGACCCTTAGCGCTGTGGATCGTGATGATTTCGATCGCATCGCCTTCCGCATCAACTCGTCCCTCATTGTGGGGCACGCCGTCGCGCCATTCCCGGGCGAGATCCCGAACGAACTTCCTGAGGCCTCGCACACCGTAAGGCCGCGCACGTTCCAGGAACGCTTCGAGATTGGCGGCCGCGCGCGCACTACGATCACCCTCGCGCGCGGCGAGGGTTGCACGGACCGCGAGGCGTTCGATCGCTTCGGCCAAGAGCAGCGCAGGCGTGGTCGCCCGCACGCGTTTTCTGAGGTCTTGTAGGATCGCGAGCGTGCGACGTGCCAGAGGATGGGCGACATGATCGACATCGGTCAGCACCGAGAAGCGCTGGGGCGCTTCGGCGCGATCGAGATGCGGCGGAAGACCCACGGTGATGTCGAGTAGCTCCTCCTCAGTAAGCCCGACCAGTGGGCCACGCAGCAGCGCGCCGAAGGCCAATGTGTCGCCAGCGTCGGCGAGTACGCGAGCTAGCGCGAGCAGGTCCTGCACTTCTTGCCGGCGGAACAAACTCTTGCCGGCCTGCGAGGCGATCGGCAGCCCGCGCTGCTCGAGCGCGCGCTCATAACGCCAAAGCTCGGCGCCAGTTGGCGCAAGCAGGGCGATGCCGCCGGCAGTGAGCGGTACGATTGCGCCGTCCTCGTCGCGGATAGGGAGATTGCCGATAAGGCGGGTGCAGAGATCGGCAACGGCTTCGGCCTCCGCGTCGCGGATTTGAGCGGGCCGAGAATCAGGCGGCACATCCACTGTGATTCGCGCCGCGCAGGGCAGATCATGATCGGGGTCGCCGAGCGTCGACGTGAGCGGCACGTAACCGGGCTGGCCTTCTCCCGACAACGGGCGCGCGAAGCAGCGGTTGATGTGCCTAAGGATGTCGGGACGCGAACGAAAATTGGCGGTGACCTGAACGATATTTTCCGGCAATTGCCGCTCAACAGCGGCGCGCGCCTGCGAGTATGAGCCGATATCGGCGCCTCGGAAGCGATAGATTGCCTGCTTCGGGTCACCGACCATGAATAAAGCCCCGGCACGCAGCACGCTGTCCTGCCAGCGTCCGGCGCGATCCTTCCCCGCGATCCCGAAGAGGATCTCTGTCTGAACAGGGTCGGTGTCCTGAAATTCGTCGACGAAGATGTGGCGATAGCGTTCTCCAAGCGCGCGGCGCACGTCGTCATGCTGGCGCACCAGCGCACGCGCCTTCTCGAGCAAGTCGTCGAAGTCCAAGACTGCAGCGGCCCGTTTGAAGGCGGCGTAGTCATCGAGTACTTCGTCGAGCTCGGCCGCAAGCTGGGCGACAAGCGCGGTCGCGAACCGACCAAGAACGGTCCGGTAGCAGCGATTGACCCGCTCAAAGCATGCGGTCGCCTCTTCATTGAGGAGCGCGCCTCGCTCTTTGCCCGCGACACGCTCCCAAGCTGATTTCCGTCTCGGCGTGAGAAGATCGAAACTGTGTCGGCGCATGCACGCGAGCTGTGGCGGATGGGCGAGACGCCAGAGCGTGGCAAAATCCGGTGGAGGGTCGAAACTACCGGCGTAGAAGTTGGCGAGCGTCTCAAGCTCTCCGACCAATTCTAGGGTCTTGGGCTCGACCGGCTGCGACGAAATCCAGCGTCGGAAGTCCGCGACGGCGTCGACCAGGTCGATGTCGGGCCGACCGCCGAGCTCGGCGGGCAGAGCGCGTGCGCCGCGATATCTGAGACGGAAGCGTGCGAGTTCCTGAAGAGTATCGACGATGCGACGCGGATCATCGCGCGAGAGTGTCGCGATGGCATCGCCTGGCCGCTCGGGCGCATTCAATCGCCGTTTCAGCCACTGCTCGAAGACGGAATCGAAGGCCGCCGCCGCCTGAACGGCGTCAAGAATGCGCGCGCCCGGATCAATGTCGGCCTCAACCGCATAGCTGGAGATGATCGTCTGGCAAAATGCGTGAATGGTGGCGGTTGTCAGTTCGTCGAGCTTCGCCGCTGCACCGGAAAGTGCGCGTCGTTGGTCCACGTTTAGTCCGTTGGGCAGAGCAAGCCGCAAAGGTTGAGGCACACGTCCCGCAAGCAGCTCCTCGACATAGCGTTGCACGCGCGTCGCCAGCCCGCTCGCGGCAAGCTCTGTGAAAGTGATCGCGGCGATCGCGCCGGGCTCGGTGCCACGCGCGAGCAGCATGGTCAGGCGTCCGGCCATTAGCGCCGTTTTGCCGGTGCCGGCGGCGGCCTCGACGAGCAACGTGGCGTCGAGATCAGTCAGGATGCGAAGCCGTGCGGGATCGTCGGCGAGTGTCATCGGCAGCCCCACACTCGTGCAAACCCTCCGAAAGCGCGCATGAACGCGCCGTTCTTGAGCTGAAGATAGGCTGCTGGCGACGACGGCAGGGCTATGCGGAAGTCATTGTGCTCTTCCTGAGCGTCGGGGCCAGGCAGGGCATGGCCACCGCGCAGGAGGGTGATGGCCGCCGTGACATGCCCGCCGAGTTCGGCGATCGCCTGGTCGACGTCCGGTAGGCGATAGGGCCTCGGCTCTTTGTTGCCGAGAAAGACGAGGCGCGCGATCACGCGCGGATTGTCGGGGAGCAACTGACTGGCCGCGACCGAATAGATGACGCGCTGAAGCTCCGCACCGCGGCCAAGCACGATCTCCTCCGCTCGGCGCGGTTCTACGCCGGTCTTATAGTCCGACACGCGCACGCCGCGACGGTCGCCGGTGAGATCGAGCCGATCGATATTGCCTCGGATGCGCACCTGGGTACCGGGAATCGTAACAAGGGAATCGGGGCGCCAGGGTAGATCGTGTGCCATCGCACCATCGCCAGCTTGACTGAAAGCAAGCTCCGTCCAGCTTCGCGTACCGGGTTGGAACGTCTCGTCAAGCGTCAGTGCCTTGAGGGCGAGCTGAGCTGCGGCAGCGAGCGTGTGTTTCCAGAGCAACGCGGGCGGCGCCGATCGCTTGAGTGGCCAATGCGTGCGGACCGTCTCCGTCGAGGTCGCGAGCGCAGCTTCGATTTCCTCCCGGGACGCACGCGCATAGCCCGGCACAGGTTCGAGCGCATCAACCGTGCGCTTCAGCAACTCATGGACCAGCTCACCATAAGAGCGTGCGTCCAGCGTGAGGGGCTGATCGTCTTCTGGGACCGCGCGCCAGCCCAGCGCGTAGCGCCAGACGAAGGCGAGCGGATCGCGCAACATCAGCCGCAAGGAGGTGGCGGACTGGACATCACCGATTGCGCGGACGATTTGGGGATGGTCTGCGCGAACCTGGCCATCGTGGGCGGTGACGATCGGGCGCCGCCAGTTGCGCCAGCAGAGATTGGCTGCGGTGAGCGCCGGCGATGTCGCCGCTTCGTCCGGCCGTGCAAGAAGACGATCGGCCTCGCTGAATGCATGCTGCGGAATGCGCGCCCGCTTCAGGATCTGCAAAGATGCGCTCTGCGGGATCAGCGGGCTGGCGGACAACTGCCCACCTTGAGCGTTACGCCGGCTTCGCGAGAGAACGCAGCCGCGCGCCGCCTGACTGGTGATGACGGCAAAGGCGCGTCGATCTTGCTCGGCGACGGGATCAGGGTCAAGCACAGAGCGCGGCAGGATGTGGGCCGGTATCAGTGGGTCCTCGGCCGTGCGGCGCGGCCAAGAGCGCGATGTCATGCCGAGCAGGCGCACCCAGGGACGCGGCGCACCTGCAAGGTGGCTCGCCGGGCACCAGACAGCGCTCGCGCCTGGATCGCGTCCATCGGGCAGCCGCAAGTCCTCTAGTGAGAATTCGAGCCCTTCGGCCGGCGCGCGTCGAAGCGCCTCGGTCCAGAGCGCACGGGCCGCTGTGCCCAATAGCATCGCGCCGGCCTGCGCAGCCGCCTCGGGGCCACTCGCAAGCAGCCGCAGAATGGGCATCACGACCGGTCTTGGATCGCCTGCGTCGGCGCGGCGGCCGGTCGCCTCGTCAAGCGCGCGCTGCCACTGATCAATCTCGAACAGCGCCGCACCAGGCTGGAGGCCGAGCGACCAGTCCGCAGGCAAGTCGGCCAAGGCACGGCTTCGACCCGCGGCATGGCCGAACAGTCGCCGGAGGCGATCCTGGCCAAGCCCGTTGAGCAGGACGTCGGCAAGTGCGGCGCACGCTTGTCCCTCGCGCGATGCGAGGACCGGCACGCCGTGCGAGAAATGGAGTGGGAGATCCGCGTCCGCGACGAGAACCAGGAAGTGCTCGTCCCAGTCCTCGGTGGCCGTGGCACAGATCGCGATCTCATCGGGTCGCGCGCGGCCAGAGGCAATGAGTTCACGCATCCAACGTAGCGCTTCGACTGCTTCGGCGCGCGGGTTCGCGCAGGAAACTAAGGATATGTCCGCAGCCATCTCGCGGTCGCTGGTAATTAACTGGCCCGGAAACCAGTTCGCATCGGAGGTTCCAGGATTGCGCCAAGCGAGTGGGACCGTCTTCGCGAGCGTCGCAAGAAGCGGACGCCAGACCGATGCAATCTCACTGAGCTGATCGATATCGATTGACCCGAGCGCTGCAGCCGCATGGGCCGCGTGCGCAATTGCGGCATCGCGCAAGTCGCGCGGTGTCAGAACCCCTGCTGGGAGGTTGGCGCGAACGCGGCGCTCGACCTCCGCAAGCTCGGCAAGCCGAGCATTGTGGCTAGCGAGCCCCTCAAGATCGAGGTCGGCTTGCCAAACCTTTGCGAGCGTGCGGGCGATTGACCGTGTCGTGCCCGGAAGCTGACGGATACCTTCGAGCTCCGTCAAGCCGCCGGCGGCGAGTGCAGCGCGAATGGCTGGGTCGAGGTCCTGGGATCGCGCCGGTCGGTTAAAGCCTCCGGCGAGACGTGCAGCAAGCAGTGGAAGTGTGAAAATCTGCAGCCCAGAATCCGCTCGCTGTGCGGCAGCGATCCGCGCTGTACGGAATGCAAGCGGCCCTTCGACAACTATCGATCGTCGACTCATTTCCCCTCAGCCGCGACGCTATCATCGCCATGTTCGAAAGTTGCCGGCGTAATGCGAACCTGAGCCGCTCGCCCCTCCTCATGGAACCACAAATCTCTAATTCTCGCGTCATCGCTTGCAGGCAAAGGATTTGCGTCGCGCACGCGAAAGGTCGTGGGAAGGTTCACGGAGGTGCCGAAGACCAGCGCATGCTGCTTCGGAAGCGACGGGAGCCGCTTCAGGACCGCCTCGGAGATGAACGGGGTCATCTGCCGTATATGAGCAAGGTCGTCGGGATTCTGGATTCGATGGATGACGAAATTCGAGCACTGCGAAAGAATGGTCTTCGAGAGTTCACTGGGCCTCTGCGAAGCGGCGAGAATGAACAGCCCGTACTTTCGCCCTTCCTTGGCAATCCGCTCGTAAACTCTGCTGGCGTCTATGGCATAGCGGGATGGCTTCTCCGCGATGTATCGATGCGCTTCCTCAAGAAGCAGATGGATCGGAAACCGATTGCGTGGATCTGCTTGTCGGAGCAGCCGAAAGGCCATTCTAGCGAGCACTGACGCTACGAGCTCGACAACCTCATCCTCCACCGCATTCATGTCGATGATGACGATCTGGTTGCGTTTGACCCAACCCGCTCCGTCGCGTGCCAAACCGAGGAGCTGCTCAAGGAAGTTTTCGAGCGACGGCCCAGCTTGGCTTCCTTGAAGGTCGTAGCGCAGGAACGCATATTCAGGTCGCTCCTCGAGCGACTTAAAACGCGTCAGCATCTGCGAGCAGTAATCTCGGATCTGACGGTTACCGTGAGCCTCCTCGTATAGGATCGCCAGATCGAGCGCCTCTCCCAACGCGGAAAACTCAAAGGGAAGGTTGGCATATGCCGGGAATTTCAAACCTTCGATGATAAATCCGCCGCCATTGGCGTTTCCCAACAAATAGGTTGTTAAACCGGCAGGGTTGGCCATCTGGCCGAAGCCGATTTTGATGAATGGCGCGATCTTTTGATTGTTGATCTCCGGCGTGTTGAATCTTTGCAGCAGACCGACCATGCGATCGTGTTTTGACGGACTGCCTGTGTCGTCACGAAGAATTTGGCTCAGGCAGGTTGCCAGAATGTGGTTCTTGATCCCCTTCAGCTCCGCCGCGCTGCCCGCTGAGAACAATGTTGCCAGCCCGAGCGCCATGCGCAGTATCGGTAGTTGGGTGCGCTCGCTGGCCTGCAGAAGCAGCTCCCACTCTGACTGCTCCAGAAACCAATGGGGCAGACGAAAACGCTCCGTGCGTGCGGTGCCGTCCAGAATGACATGGTCCACGCCGATCTGCTTGCGCTTTGCGAGCGGCGACAGCGCCTTCGCATATTCTCCATTGACGTCGAATACGACGAACGTGGCACCGCGAGCATGGTGTTCTTCCGCCTTTTCGAACAAGGATTGGAGGACCGATGCGACCGTGCAGGACTTCCCGCTCCCTGTGTTTCCCAGGACGGCAGTGTGTCCGCCGAAGAAATCATCGATCCTGACCTTAACGTCGTAACCCTCGAATATGACGGACCGGCCGATCGTCAATGCGCGATAGCGGGTGGCATCAGGTGGCGTGGGTGGAACATTGTCGATCGGGGGTGTAGGCTCCGAAGGATGATCGGTTTCGAAGACTCGATCCAGTTCAGCGTCCAGCGCATACAGTGCGTCGCCGTAGAGTGACGGGAACACGGAGACGCCGAAGCGAAACCTTTCGCGCCGATCTTGAGGCAGCATCCCGACGGGAACGACATCGAGGTACTTCGCCGAAGAAGCCTTATCCAGCTCCCCTTCACTGCGACTAACATGACCAACGTCGCGCTCACGCAGGCCGACGACCTCGACAACCACGTACTCGGTTTGCACCGCGACCATCAGGAACGATCCGAGCCTGGCGACATAGTGAACGTCGTCGAATCCGACGACGGTGAAGTTGTCGGTGCCCGCATGCATCTCGATCACGAAACGGTCGGCCGCGACCGAGACCACCTTGCCGATTGCGCGCTTCCGATCGTCACGACTCATCGTCATCCTCCCCCTTCTGGGGAGCCGCGGCCTCCTTCTTCGGGGCCATCGCCTCGATCACCTTCCGAACGGCGTCATCAATGCGCTCGCTCGGGCGTTGCGGCATGAACTCTTCGATAATGGTGTCGAAGTAATGGGCTTTGCGTCCGGCGCTGCGTCCGGCACCCCCAATGATCCAAATTCGTGGATCATTTAGCGCGCGAAGCTTCGCAATCTCCCCGTCCAAATCTGGATCTACAAAGATCACGAGCCGGAACGTGGGAATCGTCAGGGCCTGATAGATGATATTGTTGATGTGCTCGTCGCCGAAGGCATACCCCATCGTAAATAGCACGCTCTGTTCGCGAACAATGCGTGACTGGAATTCCCGAAACAGATCGGCATAGGGAGACCCAAGGCTCGAATTCTGCTTGGCAGGCGTCGGATAGATCATCACCTTGCCCGGTTCTTTGGAGACGGCCGTTTCTCGGATCGGGAAAAGTCCGTGATCGTCCTCTGTCCAACTAATGGACCCATGAATCTTACACAGATAGACAAAGCCATCGACCGCAGACCACTTGCGGCTGGTGACATCGAGCTGTTCAGCGAGGGCGTACCGAAACGTCGCTGGATTGAACCGCCGTTCGACAACGCCGGAGAAGCCGTTCGTGTATGGCAGGCCGAGCCTATCCATTGCGGTCTCGTTGAAGAGATCGTAGTTCGTGGTGAACACCCAAGGACGCGGAAGAGATCGGTCGCGCAGCACAAGCTTGCGATAGAAGGATTCATAAAGGCCAACGACGGTATGGTCGCCATTCGCGAAGGCGCCGTTCGTGCATTTGGCCCAAAGAAATGTTTGAACCTTCTTGATGATCGATTCGACAGTCTTGAGTCTTGTGGCGGCATCACTCAGCGAACTGCGCACTAAGACGAAGCGCAGGCTGAAAAGAAGCTCCATCAGCCGCTCTAGGTTGCGCGCATACTCCGCGGCACCGAGGTCGATTCCAAACTGCTTCAACAGAGCATCACGTTCGTCGGCTGTCGGGAACGATTGATCCCCTTCCTTCGGTGCCGCCGTGAATTCCTTCGCGAGGGGCGCCATCGTTGGGATGCCGACCTCCTTGTCATTAGCCCACGACGAAGAACAGCCAGCTCCCAGGAGGAACGCCACATTTTTGGCATTCAGTGACTCAGCCAACGCCTTTCTGACAATATCCGCCCCATCAGGCCAATCATAATCAGCCTTCTCACCCTCGACGCCGCGAATAAACTTGAATGTGAGCTTCGATGGCTCCGTCTTGTCTGCATCCGCCACCGCATTCCCCCCAAATCTCTATTTCGCCGCCTCGTTTGCCCGGCGCGCGACATCTGCACTCCGCGCCATGAGGACCTCGAAGGTTTCAGCATCTTCCAACAGCAGACCGTCCTCGACCATGCGACCATAATCTTCTTCCAGCGCCTTCGCGGCATCACCGCCAGGCACGAGCTGCAAACCGCCATTCACGGCAGCCGCATAATCGATCGGACTTCGATCGGCCGCCCTCTCAACGAAGAACATGCCCTTGTGGCGCGCGACCGCGTTCGCCAGCTCCCTATCGGCGAAAGCCGCATCCGCCAGGCCGGCGTCATCCAGACGCGCTATGTCATGCCAGTGGCGTGCGAAGCGATCACCGCGCAGCCGCTGCTGGAGGCAGAAGACGTGGACAGCCGTCGCCTTCTCCCAGAAGGTCCGCTCGGCGTGCATCACGCGCGGCCGCGCTGTTGGGAACGTTACGCCTTCAACCAGGCCGGATGCATCGCATTTGATGTCGCGGAGGCTCGCCGGCTCGCCCGTTGATCGCGCCCCGAACTCCAGCATCACACTCGGTGCGACGTAGCCCGAGCCAGCGGTGGTCGCCTCGTAGTCGACAAACAGCTTCTCGCCTTCCACGCGGACGGCAGCCGCCAACGTCGCGGCAGCCAACGCGTCCGCGACGACCGGCTGCGCGGTGCCCGCCACCCAATCCGGCAAGCGCTTGCGCACCTCGCTCGACCAGCGCTTCTCCTCGCTACGTGTTTTCGGCAACGCCTCGCCGTTGCCGTCCACCAGGTCGGGCGCGATCGCCCGGATGTCGTAGGTCAGGTCGACGTCCTCGGAAAACCGCCGGATGACCCCATAGGCCTTCGACAGTGACGTGCCGCCCTTGAACACCAGATGCTCGCCGAGCGCCGACCCGTAGAGCGTGGCGAGCGCCCAAACCACCCACACATCCTTCTCGAGAAGGTGCGCCGGTCGTCCCGACTGATCGGCCGCGACGCTTAGCGCCTCGCGGCGGTCAGCGACCGGAAGGTGGAGAAAGGCGTCAGCCATGCGCCGCCTTTCCTACGCTGCGCGCGAGCCAGGTCGGAAGCTGCGGCGCTGCCGCGACCAGTTCGCTGAAAGTGGACGGCGAGAGCTTCCGCTTCAACGTTTTCAAGGCGGCTTCCGCTTTCTCCGGCCCAAGCCAGGCCAACGCCCGCACCGCCTCGCCAGCCGGCTTATGAGCCAGGGCGAGTTGCCAGCGCGGAGCATGACGAAGTTCGACAACCTGTTTGCCGAGATTCATCGTTCGGCTGCGGCCGGAGGTTAGATAGACCGACCGAACCGGCACCTGGGTCGTCAGGCCGAGAGTGTTGGCCGCCGCCGCCCCGCTCGGGACGATGACTTCGCCGCGCTGGTTGGCGAGCGCCTCGACCGCTTGCTGGACGGAGGGGGCCCTCGTTCCGAACCGGCTCGTGATGGGACGGAGATAGACGCCGCGACCGGCCCGGATCAGTTGGCCCCGCTCAGTCAGACGCGACAAAGCCTGATCCACCGCGGCGCGATTACCGAGGTGAAGCAAGCTCTTAGCCGCCACGGGCGTACCTTCCGGCAACCCTTCGGCATGCGCGAGAATCTGTTCGGTTAACCGTTGCATGGCCGTTCTCCTGTCAGAAATATACGCGGTTTTCTGACAGTTTTCAAGCCAGCGGACTTGCTGGGGAGCCGTCTATTTCGGCTAGATCAAGGGCGAACCCCTGTCGAGTAGACCATCCAGGAAATCCTCCCGCGAGCTGATCGGCCCCGCGAGCGTCGCAAGGATCAACGCCTCGACGATCTGGCGGGCCAACGACCGCGCCATCACCCGCTCTTTCGTCGAGATGGCGGTCATGGCTCGGCCGTGCAGGAATGCGCTTCGCACGTTGAAGAGCTGCTCATACTGATCGGCGAAGCGTCGATCGCCCAGCAGGCCGGCCACCCGTCCCCGAATTCTATTCGTGGCGCGCATCCCTTTGTGGCGGTCAGGCGCGATGCGAAAATTCTTCTGATAGTCCGCGCGCAAGCCGAGCGCCGCCTCGATCGTCGTGATGTGCGCAAGGAATTCATCCACGCCCTCGGCCAGGAACGCGCGGACGAGGAAGTGAGGGATCGGCGTCTCAAACAAAACCGATTGCTTCGCCTGCTCGACGGTCGTCCATCGGCTCTGGTCCCACACCGTCAGCTCGGTCTTTGCATCCTCTTCTAGGTGCAGCTCGACCGGGCGCTCTTCCTCGTATGTCCCGCCATAGCCATCGTCGTAGACCCGGTCCTCCCAGCTCAACGTGTCGGGGGACGGCGGCGAACTGGGACGAACGAAGATGTCGCTGTCGATCGTGTAGACCCATGGCACACGGAAGCCCCGCCAATCGACTTCCTGCATGGTCGACCAGCTCTCCCAGGGGGCCAGCAGGAGGAAGAACAGCGCTTCTTCCAAGGCAGTCGGGAACCGCCCTTGATGCGGTTCGACCCGCCCCAGATCTAGGCTCAGGTCCATGAACAGGACCGGGACCGCGCGTTCCTCCGGCTCCTGCTCGAGCACCACGACCTCCTCAACGATCAGCCAGTGGAATTCGGCGAAGCGCTCGGCATCGAAGTCCTGACGCGGATAAAGCCGCCTCAGCCGGCGCGCATCGATCACGCCGCGCAGCTCGTCGGCGCTCAACCGGCACACCCTGGCCGGACCGAATGCGTGCGGCGGCAGGTCGGCGGCAAGATCGAGCGGCGCAAGGTGAATGCGCCTGGCCCGGGTAGCGCGCAGCGCCGCGTCCAATCCCTTCGCCGCTTCCTCCACAGGCATGGCAAGATGGGCCGTGTCCTTCTGCAGGTGACATGGAAGGCCCAACGCCCGCAATGCCGTCGAGAGCGCGAAGTTCGGCCCCTTCTTGCCGGCGTTTGGGTAGTCGTCGCGGCAGATCTCACGCAGCCGCATGAAGGCCGGGTGCGCAAGAATATTGTCGGGCCCGGGCGGTCGTATGCGCCACAGGTCCGTCATCGCCATCAGCATCGCCATTCTCGGACCCGTCTCGCTCATCAGGAGATCCGGAGCCGCCGCAAAAGCTTGCCGAGGACCGCCTCGTACTCCTCGGGCTTGGAGAAATCGGCGTAGAGCTTGCCTTTCAAGAACTCTGGCAGCTCACATTCCTCGTAGAGCAGCGGCAGCACGACCACCTCGCCGCTCGCGATCTCGCGGTTCATCGCCACGTCGAGCTCCTTCTTCACCCAAGGAGCGCCGATCGACTTTTTCGACAGGACGACGGCGATGTAGCGGCTGAGCTTCATCCCCTCTTCGATCTTGGCGATCAGCGAGTCCCCGATGTCGATTTCGGCCTCGTCCAGCCACACATGCTCTACGCCATGAGCGAGCAGATCCTTGCGAAGCTGGCGCACGAAGGGTTTGTCGACGCCAGTATGGCTCAGGAAGATGCCGTGATACTTCTCATGCGCCGGATCGGCCTTCTCCAACGCGAGGCTGTCGCGAACGAGCTGGTTCTGGGCTTCCTGCGACGTCGGCGGCGTCAGCAGCCAGCCCGTCGGGGTGCCGAGCATCAGCTGACCGCCGAGGCTGTAGCCCTCCGGCGTCGCGGCGATCGACCCATAGCCTTCGCCGGGATCGGATAGGCACAGCGTCCAGCCGCCGGTCCGCGACAGAACCTCGAAATAGCGCGCGAAGGGGCTGTCGAGATCGACCGGCCCCATCCTGCGCCCCTTCTTAATGAGAAGCTCCGAACGCTTTACGAAACTCGCCACTTTCGGCGCCACATATCCAAGATGGGTTTCGCGATAGCCGAAGAAGTTCACCCGCTTCGGCTCGGACAGGCACCAAACGACCGTCGCGCCACCCGCAATCGCGGCCTCCATCTCCTTGCGTCGGTCCTCGCCATCGAAGGCGGAGTCGAGGTCGTAGCGGTCATTCTGCCCCTTCAGCTTGCCCAGCTCGTAAAGTTCGTTCGAAAACTCTCCGGCCTTACCGAACAGAAAATGCGTGTAGCTCTCCGGATTGATGATGATCGTGTCGTATTCGTAGAGCGGATAGGCCGCCCGCTCTCGATCGACATCGGGCTGGCAGAGCCCGAGATTTTCGATCTCCACGCCATCGATCTTGTCGCCGGTGTAAGTCAGCCCGACAGTCAGCACCCGTTTCACGTGTCGTTCCTTTCCGCCGCCTGCTTGGCCGCCTCTCTAGCTTTCACTTCCAAAACCTCGCCGCGGCTGCCGACGAGCGCGATCTCGATGCCGGCCAAGGCGCACCGCGGCGCGAGCCGCTCGGCCAGGCGCAAGGTGCCGTCCGTCAGCGGAACCACGGCCACCTGACGCCCCTGCGATGGCGTGGCCATCAGCAGGCCTACGGTCTCGCAAAGACCCCGGTAGAGCCGCGACAACTGGCCTGGATGCCGCGCGTTGATAATGCCGCCCTTGCATTCGGCCGAGATGACGTGGTCGCCGATATTCGCGACGACATCACCGAGCCCGGACTTCGGGTTGACGGTGATCGTCTGGCCCGCCGGATTTCGATAGACTCCGCCATAGGCGGTGCTACCGACGCCGGAGACCTTGGTGAACGCTCGCCGCCCCAGCCAGCCCGCGAAATCGAACTGCTTTCCGTGCTCGCCGTCGGGATGGACACGGACGTCCCGTGCGCCCTGCGTGCGGAGCAAGTGCATCGCGTAGGCGACCATCACCGCGCCCTCATACAGATGATGTTCGTGGGCGCCGTCCGATTTTCCGGCGCGGTTCGGCGGCGGCTCGAGCGCCGTCACGAGATCCTCGAAATCCAATCCAGCCTCCCCGCGATATCTGCGGACGCGCAGCGCGCACCATTGACAGGAGCTTATAACCGGCCATATTTGCCCGGTAAAGGAAGGCCTGTCATGTTTACCTATAGCCCCGAAAAATTTGCGTCGCTCTACGCCTCCGAACTTGGCCAGCGCATCTGGGCCTTTCTCACGCGGCCCGAAAACGTCGCCCGCCTGGAGACCGCGTCCGAACTCGGCAAGCCCGCGGTCGAAGGCATCGAGGAGCAGCTCCTGGCGGAATTCCGCGAGGAGGTCTTGGCCGACCGCGTGAAGCAGATGGTCGGCCATATGGTGCGGCAGATCCTGGAGCAGCGAGATTGGGTGCTCGACCAGACCGATGTGAAAGTTCAGTCGGTGCCCTTCAGCAAGGCGGCACGCTATCGCCGGCCTGACTGGTTCACCTTTCACGCCTTCCGCAACAGCAGTGATCCGCGCGACGTCGTTATCACCGATCGCCGGCAAAATCCGACGCTGCCGAACGGCGCGCGCTGGACCTTCTACGCTACCTTCGCCAGCCCGCTAAAAGCGGCGGTGGCGTTCGGCGTCAACGACATCAAGCAGCTTCGTCAGCAGGTCCATTCGCACGGCTTCCACCGTGTTCGCATCGAGCGGATGCTGCGCCGGGCATGAGACGAGCAGATGATGACTGATCTATTCGATGTCGACGGCGCCAATCTCGATCGCGGGTTTGAAAACCTGAAAGCCGCCGAGCTTCCGATCGAGCAGCAGCTTCACGCCATGCTGCAAGAGATGTGGGGGCGTTACGAGCCTTATGCCGACCCCGACTTTCGGCAGGGTTTCGCACGCGATGTCGATGGCCGATTTTGGGAGATGTATCTGGGCTGCACGCTGCTCGAGGCGGGCCGCACCCTGCTTCCCGTCGTCGAGCGCCAGCGCGAAGGCGGTCAGCCGGACCTCTGCGTCCTGGAAGATGGCCGCCGAATCTGGATCGAGGCCATTACCCCAGATGAAGGCGCACCGGGTCCTGACCAGATCGTGCGTCCGGTCCCCCTCAACGAGGGCGGCGGCCTCTTCGCCGCACCGATCCGTCAGGCGCAGTTGCGCACGTCCGGGGCGTTCTGGACCAAGGCGCAGAGGATCGCGCGCTATCTCGAACAGGGTGTGATCGGCCCGGAAGACACGAGGATCATCGCGATCAGTGCGAGCCGCTTCGGCGTCTATGTCGCCGACCAGCCGTTGCCGCTGATCATGACCACGTTATTTCCGATCGGAGATGCCTACATCACCATCGATCGCGAGACCGGCAACGTCGTTGACGAAGGATTTCACCCGGCCCCCTTCATCGACCGCGAACGCAATCCGATCCCGCGCACGGCGTTTCTCGACGAGCGTTTCGCTGACATCTCAGGTGTGATCTGGTCGCGCGTTGGCCTCGGCAACCTCTCGCGTCGAAGCCGCCCGCTGACCTATGTCCACAACCCCTTGGCGCAGGTTCCGCTGGCGACAAGCTGGGGCGTCTGGGATCGCGAGTTCGTCATCACGCCGCGCGGCGACGAGTGGGAGGCCAACGACATTCTGGCGCAAGCCGCAGCGGAGGCATCATGACGATGCGCCCGAGTGCCCGCGTCTGGCGCCTTCCGTTCCGTGAGGTTGATCATGGCCGTCGGCGATGAGCAGCGACTGATCACGCCGATCAGCCAGCGGCAGTTTGAGCTCTATGCGCTGTCGCTCGAACGTGGGCCCAATTTTGATCCCGCGCAGATCTTCGGGAGCTATCAAGCCGGACACGGCAGCGCGAGCGGCTGCATCCTCCTCGATCCGGAGCGCGGGACCTTCACCGCCCTGGCCTTGCGCAGGCGTGTCGATCATCGCTGGGTCCGCGTCGATGAAGGCGGCCCCTATCCCACTCCCGAAGCCGCGCTGGATCAGCTCACCATCAGCATGCGCGCTGGCGAGCCGCCCGAGCCATTGCCGCCGGGCGCACGGCGACGGCCGCTTCTGCTGAAGACCGGATCGCGAGGCACATCGCCGGAGTTCGACCTGCTGACGAGCACGATCAGCCATTTCCCGGCGCTGATGGCGGTCGGCGAATGCTACCTCGCGCTTCCCAATCCGGATGCCAATTTCGTCCCCGATCTGCAGACCAGCAATTTCGCGTCCCGCCTCTTCGAACTCTATCTTCTTGCCTGCTTCCGCGAGCAAGGCCTGATCGTCCGGCAGAAGCATGTCTCACCGGACTTCCTGATCGAGAACGATGGCGCCGCCTGCTGGATCGAAGCCGTGACCGCGAATTCCGAGACGCCCCGCTCCGGCGGGATCGGGGACTGGGTGCATGCTCCGGTCGATCGAAATGAACGCTTAACCGGCGCGCCAGCTGAGCGCTTCGCCAAGACGCTGCGCGGCAAGCTTCAGCGCAACTATCATGAGCTGGATCATGTAAAGGGGATACCCTTCGCTCTGGCGATCGCTGACTTCTATGAATCCGGCTCGATGGTTTGGAGCCGCGAGGCTTTGCCGACCTATCTCTACGGCCTGCGGGCAGATGTCGAAGGCGAAGGCGCCGGGCGACGTGCGATCGGCACGCCGATCAACAATCTTACGGGCAGGCACGGCATTCCGGCCGGGCTATTCCGCGATCCCGACTTCGCTCACCTCTCTGCCGTCATCTTCAGCAACGCGGCGACGCTCGCCAAATTCAACCGCATGGGCTTTCTCGCTGGATGGCGGCCGCCGGGCCTCACGATGACCCGCCGCGGCATTCTCTTCGACCGAACGCCGGGCGCGCTGGAGCCCATTGATTTCGATCTGTCGGTCGACAGCGCCGAATACCAAGCGCTCTGGCCTTGGGGCGAAGCCTGGTGTCAGGAACTGGAGGTCTTTCACAACCCACAGGCGACGCACCCCATTCCCTTCGATCTCATACCCGGCGCGACCCATTGGTTCGAGCGCGGCGGCGACGTCGAGTGCAACACCATGTGGGCGAACTCGGTCATTTCATCGATCACTCATCTGCGCATGGCCGGCGCGCAAGGCGAAAGCGAGCGGCCATGATCTGCCCGCCATGCATGCGTCGCCGTCCTCGCCCATCAAAGGAGCATCGTTGAACATGGAAACGGAACCATCCGACCGGACCATCGTCCTCCATCTCCTGCGCGGGGCTGTACCCGAGCGCGCCGACGAGATCAGCGGCCTATGGAGCCAGTATGGTCATGGTGTGGAAGTCGCGCCGAGCACCAAGGGCGTGACGATGAAGGCCGATGACAAGCGCATCCAGTTCGACACCAAGACGATCGACTTTTTCTGGCTGCTCGGCTTCAGCGCATGGCGTGCCATCGAGGTGTATTCGCCGGCCCTGCTGGTGGCGACATGGACCGGAATGCCGCTTGATCAGGCCCTCAAGATCGATGCCGAACGGGGGCAATACGAATTCGATTACAAGCAGCGCGTCAGCACCGCTCAATCGCTCATCGCGGCCGAACAGACCGCACAGATTTCCTGGCCTGCGGACATCCCCGAGCCGACCGCTGACCGCGACAGCTTGGGAGATGTCCAGCACAAGACGATGTTCGACCTCGTCGCGTTTGCCCTGGCCTTCGCGCTGCTGCACGAATTCCGGCACGTCATGTATTGCGCCGACAAGAGCGCACCGTCGACACTGCCCGAGGAGGAAATCGGCTGCGATAACTGGGCCCGCGAGTTCATGACCAGCGGCCTCGCCGCCTATGCGAAGGAGCATAGGACAACTACGCTCAAGTCCAGCAGAAGCGCGCGATGGGAATAGCGCTCGCCGCCGTGATCATCCATGCGATGACGCCGACCCACGCGCATTGGGGCAATCGGCAGTATCCACCGATCGCCGAGCGGCTGACGGCGATGATCGGAGGCTACAATCTGCCGCCCGGCTCGTCCTTCTGGCCCTTCACGGCCTGCCTTTTGATCACGCTGATGAGGCAGGAGGGCCGGCCGCTCGACATCATCGCGTACTCAAATCAGGAAATGGTCGAGGCCCTGCTCGACCGGCTCCGTTGACGCTGCGGGGAGCGCGACGTGCCGGTCTATTTCATTGGCGAAGATGAAAACGGATGCTCCCCGATCAAGATCGGCGTGGCGAAGAACATCGAGGCGCGCCAGCGCAACCTCCACACGGGGAATCCTTTGGAGCTGCGACTGCTCGGGTGGATCGAAGCGACCGACGCCTTCCAGCTTGAACGAGAGCTGCACAAGCATTTTGGATCGACCCATGTGCGTGGAGAATGGTTCGACATCGAGCCGGGTGACATCCTGGCCATTCTCAAGCGCGCCGGCCGCGCTGGATTTGTCGCCAAGAACGCCGATGCTTTCCAGATCGTCGGTTATGATCGCGACGCCATTCCCGAATACCTCGGCGTGTGGGAATGGGCCGATCTGGAAATCGACGAATGCTGCCCGTTCTGCGGATGTCTATGCGGCATGCATTTTCAGGAAGCCTCGCAGATGTACTATTGCATCCGATGCGACACGCTGACCGACTTTTCCGAGCTCGATCCGCGTGAGTATCCGCCGGACGAGTGATGTCCTGAAAGGCGGAAAGATGCCAATCCTGAGAAGCTGAAACCCGGCTTTGCGCTTCTGAGGGGAACGCCATCCCCTGCGGCCGGCCTTCGTCTCAGCCGCCCCCTTTTGCGGGGAGCCCCCGCAACGCCCCCTTCAGAGTGAGAGTGCGGACCGGCTTCGCCGTGACGGGTTGAGGGCTGAAAGAGGGGCCCCGGCGCCGGTCGCGGAGATCGGTGATGTCCAGAAAGACCTGACAAGCTCGGGCTGGCCAGGACCGGGCGAGCTATACGATGAACTTACCGACAATATCATCGCAGAACTTGAGGCCGGGCGCGTGCCTGGGTCCAACCTTGGAGGACGGCGGCTGCGAAGGCGCCACTTGCCAAACGCCGCGACCGGGCGGAATTATTCCGGGATCAACGTGCTGATCCTTTGGAGCGCCGCGGCACGGCTTTTCGGGCCAGAGCGGGCCCACCTTCCGCCAGGCGCTCGCGCTCGGCGGCAATGTCCGCAACGGCGAGCGCGGCACGTCCGTCGTGTACGCCGACCGATTCGTACCCGACGACGAGAAGCGGCGCGCCCGAGCAGGCGCGAGCGGCGATTGATTGCTGCGCAATCTTGCTATGCTCGGACCCTTCCCTCCTAGTGATTCGCGCCTGCCATGAGCATTTTATCAAGCGATCCGATTACTCAGCTCGCATTCTCGATGTTCGAGAGCAAGGGTGTCTATGCTTTGCTTCTCGGCTCTGGTCTCTCTCGTGCAGCCGGGATTCCAACTGGATGGGAAATCACTTTGGACCTAGTTCGACGAGTCGCGCTCGCGCAAGGCGTCAAGAATCAGTCCGATTGGGCGACGTGGTATCGCAAAACGTATGGTGCGGAACCCGATTATTCAGCGATTCTAGCAGGACTGGCGGCCTCGCCTGCCGAACGGCGATCCATCTTACATTCGTACATCGAGCCTGACGAAGACGATCGTGCAGAGGGTAAGAAACTTCCGACAGCCGCGCACCATGCAATCGCGGGCCTGGTTCGCGACGGGTATGTCCGAGTGATACTAACGACCAATTTCGATCGGCTATTAGAAAATGCACTGCGAGAAGTTGGCGTTGAGCCAACTGTCGTCACCTCCGTCGACAGCTTGTCAGGAGCCGAGCCGCTCACACATAGCCCGTGCTACGTGCTGAAGCTTCATGGTGACTACAAGGATGCACGCATCCTGAATACCGACGAAGAGTTAGGCGTGTATCCGCCGCAATACGATGCGCTGCTCGACCGCATTTTGGATGAGCACGGTCTTATAGTTTGCGGTTGGTCAGGCGAGTGGGATGACGCGCTACGGGCAGCATTGTTGCGCGCTCCTAACAGGCGTTACCCTACTTTCTGGAGCATACGGGGGAAAGTTGGGAGCGGCGCAGAGCCCATCATCAGTCAGCGTAAGGCTGTGACCATTCCGGTTGCCGACGCCGATAGCTTTTTTCTGAAGTTGGCCGAGCTGGTGAAAACACTCGCCGAGACTCGGAAGCAGAGTCCGCTGACGATTGATATCCTCGTCGGCTCTATCAAGCGGTACGTTGCGAGGCCGGAATTTCGCATTCGACTCGATGAAGTCATCACACAGGAAGTTAACAAGCTTTTCGACCGCCTCGACGCGAAGGAGCTCTCTCCGCAGGGTGTGTGGTCCGTTGAGGAATTCCGCCGACGCCTTAAACTCTATGAGGCCACTACCGAGCCGCTCGCGAAAGCCTTTGGTGTTCTCGGACGATGGGGGGATGACGCCGAGCTTGCACTCATTGCCGATACGATCCGCGGCGTCGTTGCCAGGGCGAACAAGGTGGGCAGCGGCCTGAATATATGGCTTGATCTAAGGACGTATCCGGCCGTTCTGCTCATGACTGCATATGGGCTCGGACTTGCGAGAGCAGAGCGTTGGAAGACCTTGCATGACCTGTTTTCTCTCTCGATGCCTAGGGACGAGCGGGACCCAAAACGTCTCGTGAATTCGCTCTTCCTGTGGGACTGGAGGGGGTCAGACGACAATCTCTGGAATAACGTTGAAGGTTTCACGACAGGCAACAACCGCCGAAAAACACCACTCAGCGACCATCTATTCGACGTATCCTTCGAGTGGGGCACGGCGTTTTTGGGCGTCCCCACAGACAATGCTCTGCTGTTCGATCGTTTTGAGGCGCTGGGGGCGTTGGTCCACCTTGAAGAGAACAGTGAAAGGGCACTGAAGGATCAACTGGAGAACGGCGACAGGAAGGCTAGGATGTCTGTCGGTCGCATCGGCTGGCGAAGCGAGGGGCGACGCTCAATAGAACACGAGCTGAAATCAACTCCTACCAGGCAACAACTGCTTAAAGCAGGGTTCGCATTGGGCAGTGAAGCATACCTCGATCTATTCTTGGAAAACCTATCACGGGTAGCACGATGGATGGAGTGGCGCTGACACTCCACCTGGCGATACCGGCCAGGGAGCAGCCGGACGATGTCTATACGCCTGAGAGAACTGTTTGCCTGTACGGAGCAAGGCGGCGCTTTCGTCGCCGAATCTGCCGATGGTCGACTCCTGCATATTGGCGAGGTGCCCTCCGGGCTCGCCTGCAACTGCGTCTGTCCCGGCTGCGGAAGGCGGATGGTTGCGAAAAAGGGAGATGTGCAGGCCCACCATTTTGCGCACAATGCTCAGCAAGATGGCCGGTCATGCGCGTCCGCCGGCGAGACGGCCCTGCATAAGTTTGCGAAACTCATTTTGGATGAGCGCCTGGAAATTACTTTGCCAGCGCAGGTCGTGGAGGAGCAGAAGGATCGCGAAGTTGTTGTCCGGGCGGCGAAGCGTACTTTCGATCGAGCGATCCTAGAAACCAAAGATGGGCAGATCGTTCCCGACGTCGTGCTGCTCTTACGCGATCGCAGGCTCATCGTAGAATTCAAGGTCACTCATCCGTGCGACTCAATAAAAATCGCCCGGATCCAAGCGATGGATGTCGGCGCAATCGAGATCGACCTCTCCCAGTACCGCGACCACAAGCTCAGCGAGATCGGAGACCGGATACTTTACGACGCGCCGCGAACATGGCTGCACAATCCGCGGGAACGTGAAGCGCGCGCACGCCTCGAAGTGAGAGCGCTACAGCGAGCAGAGGAGAGGCGGACGCAAATCGAAAATTACCGCGGCTCCTATCGCCATCGTTCACCGTCAGAATCCCCGGGAAGCGGGGCATGCGAATCTTCGGCCCGGAAAAACGGCCTCGCCGACCTCATCAATCTGCCGGTATATGGGGCTGGTTGCTTCACAGTGGCCGTTGCGGAATGGCAAGCGGCTATTCTGGAAGCATTGCTCGCTCCAACGAAAACGCCTTTCCGAACTCGAAATGGGCTCGCGGCACTCCGAAGCAGACGATGGCTCGACTCATCGTTTGCTGACATTTCGGACGAAATCGTATGTGGGGTGCGAGCGGCCGGGATTCCGTTCAACTCCCCCTTCCAGGCCGTCGAAGCATATCTAACGCAACTCGAGCGCCTTGGCTTCGTTCATTCGGATCCGACTGAGATTTGGCGGCCCTCACATACGCTACAGGCACGGATCGATAAGGCGCGCGAGCTCCGCGCGCGACCGGTCAAGCGTACGCGCGAGCTCCGTCAATTAGTTGAGGAGCTGATTGCCACTCTTCCAGCGGATGAGACCGCTGCTTTCGTATTTGAACAATGGTGGAGTTCAATGCTCCCGGAACGCGGCCATTCACCTCGTGATGCGATCGACTTCGATGAAACGAAGTGGCGATCGCTCACGAACGACCTGGATAATATCGCGACGCAAATCCGGTTCTCGCCGCGAGAACGCTTAGACCTTTTTGGGCTTCCCTACCACGGCGCCCTGGCGCGCGCACTTGAGCGCAAGCATGCAGAAGAAGCCGAACGTCAACGCGCCAATCAAGCGAAAATCGAGGCAGATAAAGCTGCCCGCGTCGCCGATCTGCAGCATCGCGCGCTTCGACAGATCGGGAGAGAAGCGGAACTCTGGCTCGTGACGACAAACTCTAACACTGGGGGACGCCCTCCCATCGAGGTCGCTTTGGATAGCGAAGCTGGTCACGAGGATGCGGTCCGCGCGCTCCATTACCGAGCAAGAGAGATTGAGGTTCAGCATCGAGCAAGCGAGCGGAAGGCAAAAGCCGTGGCGGAGCTCGCCGCGCTCGCCCAATCCCGGTATTACGACGACGAGCGAGCTAATTTATGGATGCGAGGCAGGAGGCGGGAATTAGGTGGTAAATCGCCGGAGGAGTTCACGGTTGATGATGCTACCCGGCAGCGGTGTAGTGAGCTGCTACCTACGAAACGTTCGCGTCGATAGGAACTCGGATGTTCTGTGTCAATACACCGCATAGAGACAATGAACCGGCCTTCTAAAAAGCACCACTTCGTACCACAGGCGCAGCTTCGAAATTTCTCTGCGGACGCGGAGCGCCGTTTTCTCTATGTGCTCGACAAACAAACGGATCGATCATTCCGAACTTCGATCCTCAACGCTGGCTCAGAGAACGACTTCAACACCATCAGTCTCGGCGCCAGCAAGTGGAACTTCGAAGATCTGTTCCAGGAAGTCGACACCCGGTCGGCTTTGCTTATTGCGGAGATCCTCTCGCGCAAATCGCTAGCCTGGCTATCCGAGGATGATCGGCTTGCTTTGGCCGACTTGTTCGCCACCCAGATGCTTCGCACGCATTTCAGTCGAACCACGCGGGCGCACCTCGCTGATCGTCTTCGGGAGATCACACGGCAGCTCGGCTACGATCCGGATCAGAATCCGACCATGGCGACGCCCCCCGATGCAGCACTGCGCCTCGGCGCAGTACGGACATTCCTTGATCGCAGCGAGCAGGTCGTCGCGCTTCTGCGCCTGTATCCCGCCTTATACCGAGCAAACGGGGACCATCGGTTCATAATCTCTGATCATCCCACCGCAGTGATGAATGCTTTTCCCTATGGGGAACTCGGACTTACTTCGCACGGCATACTAGTCGTCCTGCCGATCTCACCAGAGATTATGATTGCCTTGCACTGCCCGACAATTGTGAAGCGCTATGAGTTCGCTGAACAAGCGAGTCTCGAGGCAGATCAAAAGGAGCGAGTGTTCCGATACAGAGACGGCCTCAGGTCCGGCAATCCGATCGATATTGATGAAGATGCGGTCCTGTTCCTCAATCATCAGCAAACGGTTCATAGTGCGCGGTACCTCTACGCGGCCACCGACACATTCGATCGCGCGCGTGAAGCGTTGGAACAGCAACCTCACCTTCGGTCCGTCACGACACACCTTACGTTCGGCGAAATGGGACGGCCGTCTAAACGACATTCAGAGATGCAATCGGGAATACACCTCGTAGTACGCGGTCCTGCCGATCACGGGATCCTCACAATCGAGGAAATCGATCCTTCCGGAGAAGGGATCACCGCTCGGACCGGCCAGATCACATTGTTAGCCCAAATGGCATCGGATCAGGGCATGCTCCGTGTCGAACTCTACGTCGATGGACGCCCCATGCGCACCTTGGGCGCTGCCATGGTGGAGCCTCTTGGAAACACAGCCGATGGCTGGTTCCGCGTAGTTCACCGCGATGCCAGTTTGAGAGAGTTAGGCAAGCGTCTCGATCGCAACCGCTTGTAGCCTTCCATTTCCGGCGAGCAGGTCCCCGATATCAAACTTCGAGCAGTTGGCAGCACAGGCCTGTTCCACAGCATGCAGCGCAACCTCTCACGTCAAAAGCACTAGGTGACAATACAAGCGTCCGCGAGCCGCGCTTCCTCGTCCATCCGATTTGCACGCTACAGCACTCTGGACTTGGGGGCGGCATCAGGGGACCCTTTGTTTGGCATCGTAGACAATTTAGATCGATGCATGGCAATTGGGTTACGCGTAGATGGCGCCGAAACGGGTCAGCAGGAATCTCGTCAGCCACCACAACGGTAGGTCTTCTGGCGAGCCCGCACCGACAGCGTCGCGCCATGGATATGCGCATCTCACTCAGCGCGGTTTTGATCTTATCGGGGGATCATCGAAGCGCTTGCAGGGACTCATGGTTGAGAGTGATAACAACAAGCGGCGCCGGCTCGTCGAGTTCAAGGATGGTTGCCGCTATGGCAAATTTGGAAGAACTAAAGCTTATGAGCTGATCGCCCACGAGAGGATCAGGGCCTACAAGATGGGGGGCAAGACCATGATTGATCTCAACAGCATAGATGAATATCATGCTTCGCTGCCGAGGGTCGAAACGAGAGCAAGCTAGGCCGCCGATCTGCGCAGCCGCTAAGTCCTCACACTGCTGCCATGACCGAAAACACCGATAATGCTCCGTTCGACCCCGCGCTGGGGGCCATCGAACCGCACGCCGGAACGCTGACCGCACCGCCGGACGGGCAACAGCTTTACAAAATCATGACGATTGAGAACCTGCTCCGGTCGGTGAGCGGCGGATACCTCTATTTCAACCGGGTCGATAGCTACAAGGACTTCCGGAATGCCGACGGGCATGACGGTGAGCAGTTGCAACAAGATCGCGCCGCCAATGAGGCCGCCAAGTTCGAAAGGGCACCCGATTTCTCTGGGGCGGACTATTATGACCGCTGCCGAAACCGGACCTATGCGTGCTGCTTCTCGCTGGAGAACTCCGACTACATCTGGCACGAGTACGGGAACGGCAGCGCACATGGTAAAGTCGGCATCGCTTTCGATTTCGCGAAGCTGCGTGCCGTCATCAATGAGATCATGAGCGTCAGGAATGGACTGCTGTACCGGGGAAACGCCTGCAAGCAGATATTCTCCGTAAACTACGGAATCGTCGATTATTTGTCGTGGGAAGAGGTGCGGGAAAATATCGATCGGATGCCCAATCCGATCCGCTACACCTACGTCAAGGACAAGAGCTATGCTGATGAGCGCGAGTTGCGTATTTCGCTTTCGGCGATTGGCATGGGACATTTTGTCTTGGCCGATGGCACGAAAATGGAATTTGCCCCCGGACTCGAACTCGGCTTTGATTATCGAAAGGCCATGACAGATGGCACGATCACGGAGGTTTTTCCCGGCCCCGGCTGCGACCTCGATTTCCTCCGCGATGAACTCGGCAAGCTCGGCATCAAAGCGGTAGACGGCGCGGCCTAAAGGCTAGGCAGATAATCCAGCGGCACTTCGCCGCCGCTGTGCGTCCCAATCTATAGGTCTTGTTCGGGCGCCGGCTTCTTTAAACCGCGCGGCTCCAGTAATTCGGCGGGGGTTTCTTGCAGGCCACAGAATGCGCTTATCCGGTGATTACCGTCGAGGATGCTCAAGCCATCGGGAAGCCTTATCGCAACTAGCGGCTTTTCGAAGACGCCATTCTTCATCAGGTAATCGGCCCCCCTCTTGAATCGCCTCCCGGTCTCCTCATCAATGGTGCCGCTTGCTTTCTCCATCAATATCTGCGCCACAATGACCTTCGTACCCTGGCAGAGATTTGCAAAGCCACAGTCAGTCGTTTCGCGCTTCCAGCTAACCTCTCGCCACCATGAAAGGGGCCTGTATCCAAGGATGGCTGCCCATGCGTGATTGCCGAGCGGCTCCGGCGGCGGCCAACCCGTATCGCCAGCGCTGCGGTTTGCGAGGTAGAACAGCCACAGTTCAATGACTGCATCGGGCCAATGCGGAAGATAGCGCTTTATATCGGCTAGAGATACCTCCGGCGGTCGCCACTTCTTCTTCAGAATCTCGGCGAGTTCTATAGCTTCGAGCAGCGTTAAGCTCCACAATTCCTCGACGAGCTTCGGCACATCAGCCATGGCATGATCCTGCGGTCATGATTTCATTACCACTATCACGCAAACGCCAAACGGAGGCGCACGGCGGCTTTCTGCTTTCCGGTTGCCGACGTGCCCTCATCGTTAAGCAGGGTCGAGGCGATCGAGCGGAAGCCGCGGGCGTAGTGGTCGCTGCCGGCGCTTTCAGTGTTGGTCTGGCCAGGCGCAACCGACTCGCCCCGAAGTCGTTCAACACGAGGTACGTATCTCGCTCGGCATCGTGGGGCAAAGTGTAAAGACTACGCATGACAAGGCGCTCCCTTGACCTCGCGATATCAAGTTTGGGCGATCCTATCGGGATTCGAGTCGGAGCCGGGTTCGATTCCGGTCGTGGCGCTTGTGGAGACCAGAACGGCATGGGGCGCGCCTGCTGCCGGGGAGCCTGCTGGCTTATTTTTTGCCAGCGAGTACCGCGCGTCTCAGCTTGCTGGTATTTCTGCTGGTATCGGCAGCAATCCGTGACTAAAATCGCCATAAATTCGGATAGTTAAGGAAATAGGTGACTGCCGGCCAGGGGCACCACGCGGTTTTGCCGGAAATGCAGGTTCTGCACATATTTACGAGAGCTTGGCTAACTCGGGCTGTGCAGACAAGTGCACTGGCACCGTAAGTCCAGGAGTTTGTCAAAAAGCGTCTTCCGCAGCCGCCAAAATGTCCTCGTCTTCGGCTTCGTCAAGCCAATCGGTGATCGCACCAAGCCGGCGGGTCGCTTCAACAAACCCGCTATGCCAGAT
>JAPXTA010000010.1:0-59393 GCA_033812735.1 Hyphomicrobiaceae bacterium
ACTCTGCTCACTTATTCGGGCTGCCGGCGCGTCACCGCCTCGAACCAGCTGGTGACTCGATTGGCCAATGGCTTCGTCGGCAGCATACCCGTAGAGCTCACGACAGCCGCGGTTCCAAGTTACGATCCGGGTATCCTTCAGGTCCCACACGAGTATCGCTTCATGCGAGAGTTCAATGATGCGCGCCTTTTGCCGCAAACGGTCGGACGTGGAGCGCTGCTCGGTAACGTCCGTATTGGTGCCGCACCACAACAGGATTTCATCCTGTTCGTTCTTGATCGGCATGGCGCGCGATAGGAACCAGCGAAAACTTCCGTCTGCGGCGCGGATCGGAAATGTATCTTCCCAGGGTTGTCCGATGGCTAGATGGCGCTTGAATCTAGCAACCACCCGTTCGATATGATCCGGGTGATGGACGCGCTGCCACCCCCATCCTGCGACATCTTCGAACGTCGTGCCGGTGTATTCGAACCAACGTTGATTGTACCAGAAGATGTTGCCATCGCGGTCGGTCATCCAGGCGAGCTGAGGAATATGGTCCGCGAGGGCGCGGAAGCGCTGCTGGCTGCTGAGCAGGCGTGATTCAAATTGCTTTTGCAGCGAAACATCCCGGCTCGTTGCGAGGAGAAGACACGATGAGCCTTCGCCAGAAAACGGCGCGATCGAAACGTCCCAGCATTTCGAGACACCGCTACTGCCGAACCACCTCCCCGTGAAGCTTCCGGTTTGCCCATTCTTCGCCAACAGAAGTGCAGACTGGGCCATTGCCACGACGTCAGAAGGCCACTGCTCCAACCAACTCTTTCCGTTCAAAGCGCTCGTGTTCGGCAAGTCCAGCAGGCGACGGCCCGTTTCATTTGTGAGAGCTACTCGGCCGTCCGGGCGGACCAGCGTAAGCCAGTCAGGACTGGCATCGAACACTTTCAAACCGAGGGCGTCTCCTGGCCACCCAGCAACCGGCACAGCGCCCGCATTGTTGCTCATGGCGCTGCGCCTCGCTGTTGGGGGAGCCCCATTGTAGCTTAGCAGTGAGTGGTCCGACATCGACCCGACTTTTCATGTCTCAGTTTTCTGACTTACCTGCCGTTTCAGTGTTTCACTGTGTTGCCTGGCGGGCCGGCCTTTATTTCGAAGAACAGCGCCTGACTGATGACGGCGCGCAGCATGTCGTGCCTAAACGGCTTCGGAACCAAGAACGCCGGCTCCGCGCGTTCACCTGTAAGCAGGCGCTCAGGATACGCAGTTACGAAAATCACAGGCGCGTTGTAGCCGCGCAATATGTCGTTCACTGCGTCTACCCCTGAACTGCCGTCCGCGAGCTGGACATCAGCGAGGACGAGCGTCGGAGATTTCTCTTGCGCCATACGCGAAGCTTCGGCCCTGGTGCGGGCAATGCCGACGACGCGATGCCCCATGTCGCTGATCAACCCTTCGATCTCCAAGGCGATCAGCGGTTCATCTTCGATAATCAAAACGTTGGCCGCAATCTGATCCGAAATCTCCCTGCCTGCGTCGGAAATGAGATTGCCCACTTCACGTTCTGAAACGGCCATGATCGCGGCTATCTCCGCATTGCTGAACTCTTCAACGGCCGCGAGCAGGAAGGCTTGCCGCGCCTTTGGCGTTAGCGTCTCGATACGCTTATCAACGACGCTGCCATTCTCGCGTTCCACCGCTTCGGTCAGATGATTGAGCGGCAAGGTGTTCCATACTTGAAGAAGCGACCGATAGAGACTAGCCCGCAGGGGGAGGCCATCCGACAAGCTCTTCCTGTCGGCGATCAAAGCCTCCAGCATGGCGACGACATATGCATCGCCCCTTTTTTGAGATCCGGTCAGGGCCCTTGCAAAGCGCCGCACGTACGGCAACTCAGGAGCTAAGCTTTGTGCCAAGTTATTCATTGTTTGTCCCCTTATGCGGCCAACGATAGGGCCAAGCTCAGTTCTGACTTGAGATGATTGCCCGCAGCATCCACACAGCCTTCTCGTGGAAGGCCAGCCTTTCCGTCAGCAAGTCCGTCGATACGAGATCATCGGCTTCGTCCGCATCGATCGCGACGTCGCGTAACCGCTTTGACGTGCGCTCATGGTCGGCGATCAGTTGCTTCACCATGCCGGTCGCAGAGCGCTCCGTTGTCTCCTCGCTGACATCCGCCTGCGGCAACAGGTTCTCAAAACTAAGCGGCGCCGGACTACCCAATGCGCGAATGCGCTCCGCAATGCGATCGGCTGCCTCGAACAGATCGCGGTAGTGCGTTTCGGTCAGCTCGTGGAGAGGTACGAACAACGGGCCGACAACATTCCAATGATAGACATGGGATTTGACCATGAGGGTGTAAGTATCGGCGAGCACCATGACCAGTTTATCAGCGACCTCTTGCCGCGCTTTGTTCGACAATCCATTGTCGGATTTCAAGGCAGTGGCACGGCTCAACGACGTTGCAGGCATGATCAACTCCAACGAAGACGGAAGCTTTGAAGAGGCAGGCGTACGGCATGCTCACCTGACCTTTTCGGCCTCTCGCAGTTTGCTCTCATTCGGATCCTGGACTTCCAACATCGCAGCCAATCGCGTGCGCGCTCGATTGACCCGGCTTTTCATCGTGCCAACGGCGCAGCCACACATATGCGCGGCCTCTTCATATGCAAAGCCTTCCGCACCGATCAGGATAAGAGCTTCGCGCTGGTCGTCTGGCAGGCACTCGAACGCCTTGGCGAAATCCAAGAGATCCATATGGCTGGCTTGAGCGCCGACGGTTCCGACTGCCGCGGCGAGATGGCCATCGCCATCCTCAACCTCGTGTCTTTTCTTTCGACGCTCCGAAATGAAGCAATTCCGTAGGATCGTGAACAACCACGCTTTCAAATTCGACCCTTCCGCGAAGCTGGTGCGGTTCTGCCACGCCTTCACAAGGGTTTCCTGAACTAGATCGTCGGCGCGGTCGGCACTACCGCAGAGCGAGCGAGCGAACGCGCGCAAATTGGGTAGCAGGCGCGTCAACTCGTGCTGAAACTCGGGAGATCGCGGATCTGTCATTCACGATCCTCTTCGGTTTTTGTCTTTCCGAGTTCGGCCAGCAGCTTTGCGAATTTGTCGGGCAGCGGCTGTTCGACCAACCCCTGATAGTGGGCCCGAAGTTTGCGACCGAGCGCTTCGGTGACTTCGTCCTTTAAATCAGGCTGCTCGCCATCGCCGTCGGCCTCGATCCGCCCGTCTTTCCCCGTACCTGAATTGTTCATGTGTCCCTCGATCTCACAACGCCGCAGAACCTCTATCGGTGCTGGCCCGGACTCGAGCCTAACGCACACTGCGGGATTTGGTTCCCCTATTGCGCCGCCCAGTGTGGGGGCAGCGTCGATTATTCCGCCGGAGCGGTGTAGGGGCCCTGCTCAGTCGGATCATTGGGCCGCGTAAGAACAAATAGGGCCGCTGCTACTGCAGCAATCAATGGAAGGTTCTTGATGACAAGTTTCATCAACACCGGCAGGGTGTAGGGGACAGCAGCCGCGGCGGCGGCTTTAACCACGTCTTTTTCCGCCTCTGTCCACCATTGCTCGTCAACAGCAGCTTGAGCATGAGCACCGGCGGCAGATGGGGTCTCACTCGCCACCTCCCGATCCTCCCCGGGCTTCTCAGCGGGCGGTTTGGCAACCGCACTGGCGATCAATCCGATCACCAGGAATAGCACGCCGACAATAAGGGCGCCCGTTTCGAGCCCGTAATTTCTGATTAAGTAGGCGGAGAGTGCGGTCGTCAAAAATCCGCCCGCGACCAGGAAGGGAACAGCAACGAGGGCCCGGTCCACGGCTTCGCTGATCGACGACTCAATCGTGACCTTTGCCTGCTGCAGCACCGAACCGAACATCATTGCTTCCCTTCCCGTTGGTATCGTTAACGTGCCGAGTTACGACTTCCAAAGCGCGCCCATAACGAAGCCGACCGCTGCGACGACAGCGAGTGTTGCCATCGGTTGATCGCGAACGGATTTGTCGATGGCCGTTTTCATATTGCCGGCGACTTCCTGAACGCGCTCGCCACTCTCGCGAGCTTGGTCAGCCACCGCGCGGGCAGTTGATTCTGCGCCTTCGACCATGCTCGAGACTTGCTCACTTGCTTTTGCTGCATACTCGGATGCCTTGTGAGACAGATCAGCGGCAGCAGACCCCGCCGTCGACGAACCACTCGAGGATCGCTTGTCGGAGTTCGCGCCGATGTTGTTGCCGTAAGTGGACATGATTGATTTCCTTATGACTGACTTCGAATTGTGGATTGAGCGAAAGCCTAACGTACCCGTGGTGTCGTACTGGCTTAACGCTCACCCGGCGTCACGGTTCCATCACGCGGCAGAGCTCACCGCTTTCGCGAACGGAATAACGACCGAGTGCCTCGGACTGCGGCTCCAAGTGCTTGCTTACCGCTCGCGATGGGGGATCGGGGGGGCGGTTGATCAGGTGACGTTGCGGTCTCGCCAGCTGCTCCCGATCTGGTAGCGGGTTCGCCAGTATGATGGGCCACGTTCCGCAGCCGACCGCCATAAAGGTCGATCGCGGCGCGTCCGACTTCTTCGACGTAGGTCTCGGCAATGCGGCGGGTTACGTGTTCCTTGCCCCATGTCAGCAATGCGCGTGACAGGCGTTCTCGCGCCTCATGCGTCATGGCAGTCGCAGGGTTGACCATCCGCACCATGCGCCACACGTCGTACGCCTTCTCCGCAACATCCATGGCGCCGCGCCAACGATAGGCACTGCGAATCTGGGCAAGAGTCAGCCGATCGCCAAAGGGCACATGAGTGTGAACAAAGATACCAAGCCGCCTACTAACTTGCTCCGCAATCGTCATCGCTTCGGGTGCCGTAAACTGCCAGACGGGATCGTCCTTTCCGGGATGAAGGCGATTGGCGACAATTGCGATGGTTTCAACGCCAAGATCGACGAACGCATCGACCGACCGGAGCAGGTTGGTATCGACCTTTGACGCCATCGCGAGAACGTCGGCCCAAGCTTGTCTTTCCCTCGAAGACCACCGGGGGTCTGGGTCCGCTGGCTCGCCCTCAGGCGCGGGCGAGAGATCTTCGTCCTCCGGACTTTGAATGCGTGGGCGCATCAACCAGTAGTTCCAAGCGCTGACAACGGCGATCACGATCAGGGCTGCGCCTGCCCAAATCAGCAGGTAGCCCTTCTCCCAAAGATAGAGCCCGCCAAGAGGAACCAGAGACAGCGTCGGCAAGGATAGCGCTGCAAGCAGCAGGATGAACCGAGCCGTTTTCTGAGCTGGTGTGTGGTGACGCATGCTAGCTGCCCACTCTCACGACGTAACTGTTCACCAACAGGCAAGCCGGCAGCATTTCTGCCGCCGGCTCATGTCAACCGATTTGAACTATTGTCGAGTTTGCCAGTGGCCGCGGATTTCAAGTTCGGCGCACGACGCCCGCGATCAGCGAGATCACAAACAGTACGATGGCTACCCAGAATAGGATTCGCGCGCCCTCCATCGCAGTGCCGGCGACACCGCCGAAGCCGAAGAAGGCCGCCACCAAAGCGACAACGAGAAAAACAACGGCGTAGTAGAGAAGATTGCCCATGGGATTGTCCTCAGATTTTGAAGCTGAGGTACAACGCTTGCCTGCATACGGAGTTCCATACCGACCTGCCGAGTTGCCTCTTTTGGCAACCGGCCATCGCAACCCAAATGCCCCATCGGCGTTTAAGATATGGGGGGTGCGCGCACCGTCCCGGAACGGCCAGAGATTGAGCTGGCTTCGGAGGGGCGTTGCATGCCGCTTGTGTCGGATTCAGTCAGGAACCTTTCGGCGGCGGCTTTAATTGCTGCCATTGTCATGGCTGCTCTCGCCTACGGGCGAGCGATCCTCGTGCCATTCGCGCTCGCCATGCTTCTGACTTTCGTCTTGCAGCCTGCCGTGTCACGGCTGGCTCGGATCGGACTTCCCGAAGGCGTTGCTGCGGCATCCGTGGTGACGGCAACGGTCGCGCTGGTCTTTGGCGCCGGGTTGATTTTCAGCACGCAACTGCTTTCGCTAACATCGGATCTAGCTCAAAATCGGCACAATCTTGCGTCGAAGGTTCGCGCCGTTGCGGGAACATCTTCGTCTGACAGTGTGTTGCGGCGCGCAGCAGACGCGATCGATACCGTAAGCCGAGATCTGAAAAAGGAGATCGAGGGCCCAGTTGCCGCATCGCCGACAAAACCGAGCGAGAGCCGCGACGTGGTCGTCGCTCCCGCGGTTGCGACTCCTGCCTTCACATTCGGCCAACTCGAGACACTCGTCACACCCCTTGCTTCGGCAGGCTTGGTGCTCTTGTTCACTCTATTCCTACTGGTTCAACATCACGATCTGCGCGACAGGGTGGTGCGCCTTGCTGGCACCGACAATATGAGCATTACGACAGCGGCATTGGGTGAAGCGGCATCACGCTTGTCCGAAATCTTCACGATGCAAGCACTGCTCAATGTCGGGTTTGGGATCTTTGTCACCATTGCATTGTGGATCATCGGGGTGCCGCATGCCGTCATGTGGGGCGCTGCGACGGCATTGTTGCGCTTTGTCCCATTCGTTGGCGCCATTCTCGCAGCCGTGCCCCCCATCGTGGTCGCGGCCGCGATCGACCCTGGCTGGTTCAGCGTAATTGCCACCGCTGCCGTGTTCGTCTTCGGCGAACCGATCATGGGACATATCGTCGAGCCGCTTGTGCTTGGCAAGCGTGCGGGGCTTTCACCGCTCGGCTTCCTTACCGCAGCAAGCTTTTGGACGCTTATTTGGGGGCCGATCGGGCTCATCCTTGCGGCACCTCTGACGATGACACTCGTCGTTCTTGGACAGTACGTTCCGCGCTTCGAGTTCATTACTGTCTTGCTCGGCGACGTACCCGCGCTTCAACCCGAACAGGAATTCTACCACCGACTGCTGTCTGCCGACGCCTACGCTGCGTACGAACATTTCGACGATACCATCGAGGAGAAGGGGTTGCTGCGAGCGAGCGACGATATGGTTGTTGCGGCTCTTCAGTTTGCCTCGCGCGACTTCAAAGGCGGCCGGTTCGAGGCCCATCAGATCGAAACCCTGCGCCAAGGGATGATCGAGTTCATCGAAATCCTCAAAGAGAACGAAGCGCGCTCTGGCGCCATAGCCAGTAAAAGCGACGATCCCATCGTCGTTCTCGCTGCGCGGGGACCGATCGACGAGATCGCGGCCCATTTCATAGCGGCAGTGTTGGAGTTGCGTCTCGATCGCCGTATCATTGTCATCGAGCGAGAAACTGGCTTGATGGGCCTTGCAAGTCTGCGAGGCGTGCTGCACGGCACTTTGCCTAGCGACGTCGTTCTCGTTACCACCGGCGGCATTCAGCGCAAGTTGATCCGCTTCATTCATAACCGCGCCATGCGCGACTTTCCTGCTTCGCGTGTCATTTCGTGCGATCCCTATGCCGAGGGAAGTGATGCATCAGGTAGCGACGAAAGAGCTGGCGATCGATACCATCGTTGCAGCACCATGCAGCACCTTATTGCGGTCCTGACGACAACAGCCGCCGCACCCAAGCAAATGCCTGCTGGCGAACCGGAGCTCCGCACCGCATGAACGACTCGCCAGACAGGGTTCCGCACACCACCGGCGGCGCCGCGCCCAACAATGGCACGTCATCAGCGCTCACGTATCTTGCGATGGCGGCTGGCTTCTGGAAGGGGACGACAGCCCGCCGCGCCTGGCTCCTTACAGGAGGCGTCTTCGGTGTTCTACTGATCAACCTCGCGATCGCATATGGGCTCAATCTCTGGAACAGATGGTTCTTCGATGCCCTCGAGCGGCGCGAGATCGGACAACTCCAGACGGCAGTATTCGTCTTCGTGGGTTTGATCGTGTCTGGCGCGGCGGCTGCCGTTGCGATGGTCTATGTTCGAATGACGTTGCAACTTGCTTGGCGCACCTGGGTTACCGACCATCTTCTCAGCCGGTGGCTCACGGATCAGCGGTACTACAAGCTTGCGATCGCCGACGAGACGGCGACGACGCCTGAGTCACGCATCACCGACGACGTACGGCTGGCTACCGACCCGCTCGTCGAGTTTGCGACCGGATTTCTCAATTCACTAATGTCGGCGGTCACGTTCGCGGGTGTGCTGTTCTTCGTCGGCGGTTCGATTACCATCGGTGGCTGGACAATACCGGGCTACATCGCCATCGCGGCCATCGGGTACGCCGTCTGCGTTTCGACCGCGATTTTCCTTATCGGAAGGCCACTTGCTGACGCGATCGATGCCAAGAACGAGGCCGAGGCTCAGTTCCGTTTCGGGCTTACCCGGGTCAGGGAAAACGTCGAGAGCATCGCATTGATACGTGGCGACGAAGATGAACTTCTGAAGTCGCGCGAGGGGTTCGAGACGATCGCCAAGCAAACGCGGCGGGTGATCAGGAACCATTGCAATTTGACGTGGATGCTGAACGCAAATGCGTTTTTCGCCGGTACGTTTGCACTCCTTCTGGCTGTGCCGAAATATCTTGCAGGTGAGTTGTCGCTTGGAGCGATCATGCAGATCGCTTCTGCTTTCACCGCGGTGTTGACGGCGCTCAACTGGTTTGCGGAGAACTTCATCCCTGTGGCGCAGTGGCGTGCTTCGGCACGGCGCGTCGCGGTACTCGATACCGCTTTTTCCGCGCTGGATTTCCGCGAGCCTGACGGTGCCAAAGATGGGCTTGTCATCAAAGAGAACGGTCAAGGACTGGTCGTCCTCGACAACGTCTCGCTGCATCACCACGATGGGAAGATCGTCGTCGAGAGCGCGGACGTGCGATTGCGGCCCGGTGAGCGCGTCCTGCTCGCGGGCGAGTCCGGTACAGGCAAGAGCACGATGATCCGCGCCGTCGCTGGACTTTGGCCGTGGGGACGCGGTGTCATCGAACTCCCCGAGGGTGCGCGCACGAGTTTTCTTCCACAGAGGCCCTACATACCAAATGGGACACTTCGGGACGCGGTTGCGTATCCCCTCGAAGGAGCGGCGCTCGACACTGACCATGCCAAGGCCGCTCTCAAAGATGCAGGCCTCGCCTATATGGTCGACAAACTCGATGACACCGAGATCAATCTCGAGCAGACGCTATCTGGCGGGGAACGGCAGCGCGTGGCGTTCGCACGCCTGTTTCTCCAGAAGCCAGATATCATCATCATGGATGAGGCTACTGCGGCGCTCGACGTCGAAAGCGAAACGAGGCTGCTGACGCTCCTGTTCGAGCGGTTCCCGCAATCGACCGTTCTCAGCGTAGGTCATCGTCCCGGGCTCGAAGAGTTGCATACGCGCAAGATCGTTCTCAAGCGGGAGCGGCGAGGAGCACGGCTCGAGGGGCAGACATCGAGTGTCGCCGAGCGAACGCGATATCTTCTCAGTGTGCGCATGCCACAGCACGTGAAAGACTTTGGAAGCCGCATCCGAGGAAGAGCGAAGTCGCCGCAACAAGCTCCCCAGACGGCTGCGCCATTGGATCGACCGATACCGCCCGCCACTACAGACGTGGCTGCCAAGGCAGCGGTCAAGAAGACCACTGCGGCCGACGCGCCATCGTGACCTGGTACCGGCGGGGCCGTGTTGGGCGCGCCACGTGCGACAGCATTTCGCACACGCGCCCGCAACGATTGATTGACGCGCACGTGCGCGGCGGGACAGCGTGACTGCCGTAACGCTATCAAAGTCCTGGAGAGGCTACCTATGATCGTAAAAAGTGCTGCTGCACTCATCACGCTCTCCCTGCTGCTTTCGGTGCCGGCGCAAGCGAAGTCTTGCGTGCTCGCGGGTGGCGAGGCCACCATGGTCACGAAAGACATGGCTGTGTTCATGGCCAATGCCGCCCTTACGAACTCGATGAAGGCCAAAGGTTTGGCGCCGGTCGGCAAGGCCAAGGTGACGTGCAAGGATCCGGCACCGCTGACGTACTGCCTCGCGCAGCAGAAGGCCTGCAAGTGAGGGGCTTGGGTTGAACCAACGCCGGCGACTGGCAAACATGCACACGCTGCAAAGGCGTTCGGCACTTAGCCTATTGATCCTGCGACCGGCCTATAGCCTATTGGCGGCATGACCGCATTCCTGCCGCCTTATCTTTTGTTCGCGCTCAGGCGTGTCGTGCTGCTTGTGCCCGTCCTGATCGGGCTCAGCATGCTGGTGTTTGCTATCCAGCGCTTGCTGCCAGGCGACCCGGTTCTGTTTGCGGCAGGGCCGCAGGCGACAAAGGAAGAGATCGCCGCTCTGGCAACAGAGTTCGGGCTCGATAAGCCGCTCGTCGCGCAATACGTCGCATATGCAAAGGGACTTGTGACAGGAGATTGGGGCCGCTCGATTCAGTCGCGCCGCCCCGTGCTGGAAGATCTGCGCGGTTTTTTGCCGGCGACGCTCGAGTTGGTGATCGCCGCGATGGTCATCGCAGTGGTGATCGGAATTCCGGCCGGCCTGATATCGGCAGTCTACCGTGACCGCTGGCCGGATATTGCGTCGCGCGCGGTCTCACTCGGGGCGATCTCAATTCCGCGCTTTTTTTTGGGGCTCTTGCTGCAGCTCGCGTTTGCGATGTGGCTCGGCTGGTTACCGCTTGGCGGACGGCTGCCGATCACGGCGGAGACGCCGGTCGGCTGGACAGGATTTTACACCATCGACGCGCTGACGAACGGTGACTTGGCGACGTTCTGGCTCGCATTGCAGCACATGGCCATGCCGGCGTTCGCGCTGTCGCTATCGCCGCTTGCGACCATCACACGGATGATGCGAGCCTCGACGCTCGAGGTGCTCAATCAAGATTATGTCATGACAGAGCGCGCCCTTGGGCTCAGCGAACGCCTCATCATCTTCAAGTACGTTCTCAAGAATGCGGTTTCGGCAACACTCACCGTGATTGGCCTGTACTTCGGGTGGTTGCTCGGCGGGACCGTACTGGTCGAGACCGTATTCGACTGGCCGGGCGTCGGGCTCTATGCGACGAAGGCGATCACGACCCAGGACTACATGCCGATCATGGGGGTGACGCTGTGCATCGGCATCCTGTTCGTGGCGGTCAATCTGCTGGTCGATCTGGCATACGGCCTCGTCAATCCAAAGGTGAGGCTATCATGAGTGGAGTCGCCACCGCTCGGGTACCGGCATCGCGGACGGCTTCACGTCTCGAGGCTTGGAAGCGCGGGATGTATCGCTTTCGCGGATCGACGCTCTCGGTCGTCGGGCTTGCCATCTGTCTTTTGCTTTTGGTGCTTGCGATTGCCGGTCCTTGGCTTGCGCCATATCCGGAGCACATCACAGGCGGTATCGCCACCAAGTCGCGATTTCAGCCGCCGTCCGGCAAGCACTGGTTTGGGACCAACGAGCTTGGCCAAGACATGCTTTCGCTGGTGCTGGCTGGGGCACGTATTTCGCTATTGAGCGGCCTCGCGGTCGTGGCGATCGGGGCGATCGTCGGGACGCTGGTCGGCGCCGTGGCTGGCTACTTTGGCGGATGGGTCGACGAGATTCTCATGCGGCTGACAGACCTCAAGCTGACGTTGCCTGGTTTGATCCTGGCGATGGCGGTCGCGGCGGCGCTTGGGCCCGGGCTTGGCAATATGATCATCGCAATTTCGCTGTCCTGGTGGCCGGGCTTCGCACGGCTGGTTCGCGGCGAGGTTCTAGCCAAGAAGGAAGAACTGTTCGTTCAAGCGGCACGGGCCCTTGGGGCATCGCATGCGCGGCTGCTTGGCCGGCACATTTTGCCGAACATCATGGGCCCGGTGATCATCAAGATGTCGCTCGACATGGGCTTTGCAATTCTTACCGTTGCGGCGCTTGGGTTCGTGGGTATCGGCGTGACACCGCCCACACCTGAGTGGGGCTCACTCCTCGCCGTCGCACGTGGCTATATGCCCGAATACTGGTGGACCGCCGTCTTTCCAGGGCTTGCGATCTTTCTAGCCGTTTTCGGCTTCAATTTGCTTGGCGATGGGCTCAGGGACGTGATGGATCCGAAGGCACGGCGGTAAAGCTCGCGGTGGCCAAGTTGTTGGATCGAGATCTGGACATGGACAGCGGCGCGGCTCAGAGGCACATTGCGACTATGACAACACGCGTCGGCAAGGCGCCCGATCCAGGGCAGGCGAGGGACAAACGATGATCGAGGCCGAGCGCCAATCGATCAGCGAAGAGCTCGATCCTCCGTTCGTCATCGGCCGTCCGGTTGGCGATCCGGGGCCTGTAATTTTTTGTTCGCCGCACTCGGGCCGGATCTACCCTCAGGCGTTCCTGCACGCGAGCCGGCTCAAGGGCTTGACGCTGCGAAAGAGCGAGGACTGTTTTGTCGACGAGCTATTCTCTTCAGCGCCGCGGCACGGCGCGCCCCTGTTGGCCGCCCGCTTTCCGCGAGCCTACGTCGACGTCAACCGGGAGCCGTTCGAACTCGATCCGGAACTATTCGCCGAGCCGATCCCGGCGTTTGCCAATCCTCATTCTGTCCGTGTCACAGGCGGTCTTGGGACCATCCCGCGGATCGTTGCCGACGGCGAAGATATCTATGATGTCAAACTCCCTTTGGCTGTCGGCTACGAGCGGATCGAGCGGCTATATCAACCGTTTCATGCGGCACTGACCCAACTGATCGAGGACGCCCGCAGCCGATACGGGTTTGCAGTGCTGGTCGATTGTCATTCGATGCCATCGACCATCGTCGGCCATCCCCATACGGCCCGACCGCATATGGTTCTCGGCGACCGTTTCGGAGGGTCCTGCGATCCCAGATTGACGCGACTGCTGCGGACTTCACTTGCGGCAATGGGCTACGAGATCCAGCTCAACCGGCCCTACGCGGGCGGCTTTATCACGGAGCACTATGGCAATCCGCGGCAGGGCATCCATACCATCCAGATCGAGATAAACCGTGCGCTCTACATGGACGAGGAGCGGATAGAGCGGCTGAAGGGCTTCGACCGTCTCGCCGCATCTCTGGACGGCTTGATCCGAAGGTTGGTTGCCGAAGTGTACAGCTTGGCAGCAACGCCACCGCTTGCCGCCGAATAAAATTGCTCACTATTTGAGCAGCTGCTGCACATTCTTGCTGCGATGCAGCATGGCCACAGGCGTCGTGTGTAAGGCCGAACCGACTGCTTATCACCCCAAGCTTCAGGGGTGTTCTCGGTCGAAGTGTCCGATATCTATTAAAAAAAAGGGCCGCTCGACAGGCGAGCGGCCTTTAGTTTAGGGAGGAAACGCCCAAGAAGGGCATCGTCGAGGGCCGCATGGCGACCCGTCGACAGCTCTTATTTAAGTGTGCGTCGCAGCAAAATGCAAGGTCTTTTTTGCATTGCAGCAAGCGTGGATCTGCATAGCCATCCTTTCGCACCCGCGTAGTCACTGATGTTCCGACGAGCGAGCGAGCGTTGAAAGCGAATATTCAAACGTGCGAATGTGCATCGAAATGAGCCGGAGGGGTTCTCAATGCGCGACATGATCATTCAAGGCGGGCCAGCGAGCCTAGCCATCGGGGGATTGGTGATCGGCCTATTGTTCGGCGCGATCGTGTACCGGACCAACTTCTGCACCATGGGGTCCATTTCGGACTTCATGACCTTCGAAGACTACCGCCGTTTCAGATCTTGGATCCTGGCGTCCGGTGTCGCCCTGGCGGGGACCCAATGGCTTGCGGCGAGCGGCGTGGTGCCTTTGCAGCAGTCGATGTACCTCGGTAGCACTTTCAATTGGTTCGGGCACATCGTTGGCGGGCTCATGTTCGGGTTCGGAATGGTTCTGGCGGGCGGATGTGCCAGCAAGAACCTCGCCAGAGCGGGCGGTGGGGACCTGCGCGCGGTCATCACTCTCCTCGTGGTCGGCGTGGTCGCGTACGTTGCGATTGGCGGCTTACTCGGCCCCATCCGGGCCACGCTCGAGCAGTGGACGTCCGTCGATCTAAAGGCGCTCGGGGTCACTTCCCAAAGTCTCGGCGCATTCGCCGGTAAGATCACCGGGCTGAGCTTGCAACGCGCTGACATGATCGTTTCCGCGGCGCTCGTGCTTGCTGCCCTGGTTTATTGCTTCAAGGACGAGGCGTTCCGCACATCACCGATGCATATCATGGCCGGCTTCGGCGTTGGCCTTTGCGTCGTTGCGGGATGGGCGCTGACGGGGCTCGCTTTCGATGAAATGGCCTCCAAGCCAACTCAGCCGATCTCGCTGACTTATGTCCGGCCGACCGGCGATGCCGTCGAGTGGCTACAGCGTTACACCGCCGGTCCCATGCCGGGCTTTGGTGTTGCGACTGTTTTTGGCGCGCTCGTGGGTTCTTTCCTTGCAGCCGTGGCCATGGGCCGCTTCAAAGTCACAAGCTATACCGATGTAGGCGATACGCGGCGCAATCTGCTCGGGGCACTGTTGATGGGCATTGGCGGCGTGATGGCGCTTGGATGCACGGTGGGGCAGGCGATCACTGGCGTTTCGACGCTTGCGCTCGGTTCGTTCGTTACATTCGCAGCAATCGTCGTTGGTGGCATGCAAGGCATGAAGTACATGGAGCGGGTGCTGATGGCAGAGGCTTGAGATTTGCGCCGTCCACCATCTCATCATTGCATCTGAACAAGCGGGACTATCGATGACCGACTTCACACCAGTGGCCGGATTGATCGGCGGCGCGCTGATCGGTTTGGCTTCCGGGCTCTATCTGATCGGCGCCGGACGCATTGCCGGCATCTCCGGCATGCTCGAAAGCTTGATCCGGCCACACACGCCTGCCTTCGCGCCGGCGATCCTGTTTCTATTCGGCGCGGTGATCGGGAGCCTTGGTGTCGCCTACTTCACGCCAACGCTTTTGCTGCCGGTCGATCTGCGGGGGAATGCCGTCACGCTTGTGATCGCGGGGCTGCTGGTCGGCTTTGGAACCCGGATGGCCAACGGGTGCACCTCCGGGCACGGCGTTTGCGGCATTCCACGCCTTTCGGTGCGGTCGATCGTTGCGACCTGCGTGTTCATGGCTGCCGCCATGGTGACGGTATTTGTCACGCGGCATATGGTTTGAGGCTTGGTCATGACATTTCTGATCTCACTCGCCGCGGGATTGCTCTTTGGAGTCGGCCTTACGGTTGCCGGCATGACCAACCCTCAGAAAGTTCTGAATTTCCTCGACATCGCCGCCATCAGCACGGGCCGCTGGGATCCGACGCTGCTCGCCGTGTTCGCCGGCGCATTGCCGGTGATGTTCGCGTTCTACCAACTACGGAACCGGCGGCCGGCACCGGTTTTCGCGCAGGAATACACGAAGACAGCGACCCTAGACGCTGTCGATAGGCCGCTCATTCTTGGATCGAGCTTGTTCGGCATCGGCTGGGGGCTCGTCGGGCTCTGTCCGGGTCCAGCGGTGGTTGCCATCGGACTTGCGTCCCGAAGTGCGCTTGGTCCAGCGCTTCTATTTTTCGGCGCGATGATGTGCGGCGTGTGGCTCGCTTACGTGACCAGATTGACCGGTACGGCATCCGGCGGACGTGAAGCCGTATAGGCGGCTAGCGAAGAGACAGCCCTATCGGATCATGCTAAACGTTGTTTGGCATTGCATTGATCCGCGAAGGAAGCCGATCCTCCGATATGTCCCTGGTCTCTCTCGCTAAGAACCCGGTGCCGAGCGGCGCCATCGTTGATTTCATCAAGAGCTACGACGGCACGGTGTTGCGCGTGGCTCGATGGGAGGCGACGCGTGCGCCGCTGCGCGGTACCGTGCTGGTCGTGCCCGGCCGCTCCGAGTTCATTGAGAAATACTTCGAGGTGATCGCGGATCTGAGACGGCGCGGCTACGCCGTTGTCGTTGCCGATCTGCGCGGGCAAGGTGGATCCGCTCGAGCGTTGAGCGATCCCTCGAAGGGGCATGTCTGGTCGTTCAAGGAATATGATCGCGACCTCGACGTGGTCGTTCGCGATGTCCTGTCTCAATGTCCCCGGCCCTACATCGGGCTTGGACATTCGCTCGGCGGTCACATCTTGCTTCGGGCAGGACACAAGTCGCCATCGCCGTTCGAGCGGATGGTATTGTCAGCTCCGATGATCAGGATATCGGATGCGCAGCTAAATGGCCTCTCGGCAACAAGCGCGTGGTGGCTGAGCGAAGCGGCGACATTTCTGGGTATGGGAAAGCTGTTCGTGCCGGGCGGGGGATCACCGCCGCCGGAGACTGACCAGTTCGAAGGCAATCCGCTCACCTCGGATCACGAACGCTACATGCGAACCCGTGCGATTGTCGATGCGGAGCCCGCGCTCGGCATCGGCGCGCCGACCATTGGCTGGCTCAGGGCCGCTTTCCGGGCGATGTCGCATCTTCAGGCCCCCGACACCCCGGGGTCGATGCGTGTCCCCATGCTGTTCGTCGTAGCCGGGGAAGACAGCGTCGTGTCGGCAACAGCCGTCGAAGATTTTTCGGTTCGCACGAAACTCGGTACGCGGGTTTTGATCGCGTCGTCGCGGCACGAAATCCTGCAGGAGAACGATGAGATACGCTCGCGCTTCTGGGCGGCGTTCGACGCCTATCTGACGTCAGTCGCTGCAGCGGCTTGAGGGCACGGCACCGATGTACAAACTTATCAGCGCGACACCCAGCCCGTACGCGCGCAAGGTCCGCATCGCGCTTGCCGAAAAGGGCATTCCGTTCGAGCTCGTCACGGAAGTCCCCTGGGATTCGACGACGAGCACGCCGAAGTTCAACCCGCTCGAGAAGCTGCCCGTGTTGATCTGCGACGACGGGTCGACGGTCTATGAGTCACGGTTCATCATGGAGTATCTCGAGCTGAAGCACCCCGAGGTGCCGATGCTGCCGAGGGATATCGATGGCATCATCGCGGCAAAGCGGCTCGAGGTGCTTTGCGACGGGATTTGCGATGCCTTGATACTGTCGTTCTTCGAACGACAGCGCGCAGCAGCCGCACAAAGCGCAGAATGGATGGCGCGGCAAAGGCGTAAGGTCGACGGGGGACTTCGCGAGATGGCGCGCCTTGTCGGTGAGCGGGACTACGCCGTCGGTGACAAGTTCGGCCTCGGCGATATCGCTGTCGCAACCGTCATGGGTTACATCGGCGTGCGCTGGCCGGACCTCGGCGTTCGCGACACACACCCAAACTTGGCACGGTTCAGCGACAGGATGGAGCAACGGCCATCTCTGAAGGGGTCGCGGCCCTATGCGCAGGTCATCAAAGACAAGATCGTGTGACCATACTTGCGCGCGCGATCATCGCCCAAGGAGCTTCAGTGCCGCGGCGTGGATTTTTGGATCACCGGCGGCGATGATCCGGCCACCATTGGTCGCTGGTCCGCCTTGCCAGTCGGTGACGACGCCGCCAGCCTGTTCGATGATTGGAATGAGCGCGACGATGTCGACGGCCTTCAAGCCAGCTTCGACGACGAGATCGACATGGCCGGACGCAAGGAGACAGTAGGCGTAGCAATCGCCGCCGAAGCGGGTCATTCGGACCTGCTTCGACAATGCTTGGAAGCGGGCAGATTCGTCAGCAGATTTGAACATATCCGGCGTGGTGCAGCCGAGAATTGCTTCTGAGAGTTTGGCGCAGCCACGCGTACGCAACTTCTTCGGCTTGCCGGCGCCGGGGCCGATCCAGAACGATCCACTGGGCCGGCCTTTGGCCTTGGCGTTCGGTGCCGTTGCATAGAAGCGTTCACGGGTGAAAGGCTGATCCATCATGCCGAGGATCGTGTCAGGGCCATCCATCAAGCCGATGAGCACGCCCCAGAGTGGATAGCCCATGATGAAGGCGCGGGTGCCATCGATCGGATCGAGCACCCACTTGAGCGATCCGTCGTTCTCGAGTGCTGCGTATTCCTCGCCAAGGATGGCATGATCGGGATGGCGGCGGGCGATTTCCTTGCGCATGGCGCGCTCGGCTGCCTTGTCGGCGGCGGTGACGGGATCAAAGCCGGCAGCTTCCTTATTGGTCACGCGCAACGATTTGCGGAAGTACGGAAGGATGGTCGAGCGAGCGATGTCTGCGAGATCGTGCGCGGTCGAGAGGTAGTCGGGCGCGGCGGCAGACTTTTCGGCTGCGGACTTTTCAGAGGCGCGCAAGGGAGGGCTCGCTGGGCTAGGATCATTGAATAGCGCAATGGCGCACAGCCGCGAGATTGTAAAGGTGGCGCCGGCTCGTCAACGATCGACAGGGACGCAATCGAGACCGCTGCCTTTAAGCTTAGCACACACCCCGGATGCGTCGGCTTCGCGGGCAAAGGGGCCAACGCGGACTTGAAAAAATGTGCCCATGTTGCCGAAGCTCGCCTCGTTCACGTCGGCACCTGCGTTGCCGATGGCGGCGGCGTGTTGAACGCGCAGACGGGCAATGATGGCTTCCGCCTCGGCACGAGAGCGGACCAACGCAACCCGGGCGCGGAATTTGCCATCCGACTTCGCGGCGACGGCGGGGGCAGCAGCAGCGGGAGCAGGCGAAGCGGCTGCAGTCCTCTGGCGGGACTTCGCGGCCGGCTCTGGCTCGGTTGCCGGCGGGGGAGCTGCTGTGGCTGTTGCCGCCTTGGCGGGTTCAGCCGACTTTGCTGCGCGCGTTTGAGACGACCAGGCAGACGTCTGTATGTCAGCCTTTGGCGCCGTCGCGGGTTTGGCAGGCGCTTCAGCGGCGGGCGGTGCCGGAGGCGTCTTGTTGCCTCCAAATAGGCCGGCCAGGAAGTTCGTAGACGTTGCTGGTGCTGGCGTTGCAGCCTTGGCTTGTTCAGCGGAAGCGGCGCTCGCCGTCCTCACCGCTTTGGCGCCCGACACCTTGCCTTCGCTATCGGTCTGATCAGGGAGGCCTGCTTCACGATAGGCTTCGCTCCGCTGCTTTAGAGCATCGGCGCGGTCTCCTTCAGTCAAACCGTTCTTGAGCCAGAGGGCGCTCGTCAGGTCTGAGATGGCTTGGGCAGGCTTGCCAGCTTTGCGGTAGGCCATGCCGCGATGATAGAGCGCGCGGCCCATCTGCGGAGGCGGCAGGCCGCCGCCGTTGGTCGCGGCAGTCAGCATTTGAATTGCGGGTTCGGCCTTGCCGTCCTGCAAGAGCTTGATGCCTTGGTCGATCTGGCGTTGAGCTTCGGCGGGGTCGCGCTTTTTGCGAGCGGCAGCCTGTTCGCCGTCCTCTCCCGCCGCAGACGGCTGCGCCTTAGCCGAACCCTTTGACTGGGCTTTGGCCTTCGCAACCGGGGACTTTTGTGCGGGTGCCGGGGCCGTTTGCGCGAACGACCACGAAGTCGCAGCCATCAAGGCAGCGAGGGAAACGGCAGCAAAGACACTGGCGACATCTTTACGCACAGCGACGGCATGCTCCCAATTCTGCGTCTCGGCCCGCCGCAGGTCGCGTGACGCAAATGGTGACGACGGCAATAAGCCCCCGTCGCCCTCAGTTCACTTTATCCCGCAGCGCCGCTAAGCGCCCCCGCGCAGGATGGCGGTTGCCCGCCTCGAAAAGTTCGCGTGGCGGCCTCTACTCAGAAGCGCCACGCCGTTCAATTGCTACCATTCGCAAGCTATTGCGGCGAATGCTAGGCGGTATTTTCCCACAGACAAAGACCAGTTTCACTCCACCGTCACTGATTTGGCGAGGTTGCGCGGCTGGTCCACGTCGGTGCCCATGAAGACCGCGGTGTGATAGGCGATCAACTGGATCGGGATCGCGTACAACAATGGGCTGACGAAGGGGTGGGCTTTCGGCATCTTTATATGGGCCATCAGCTTGCAGCCGGCCTTTTCGGCAGGCGCATCGGTGACCAAAATGATCTGACCACCGCGTGCCGCGACCTCCTGCATGTTCGACAGGGTCTTGTCGAACAGGTCGTCTTCTGGGGCGACGACGATGACCGGCACATTCTCGTCGATGAGGGCGATGGGACCATGTTTCAGCTCGCCGGCGGCATAGCCCTCGGCATGGATGTAGGAAATTTCCTTGAGCTTCAGCGCGCCTTCCATAGCGATGGGGAAGTTGATGCCGCGACCGAGGTAGAGCACGTCGCGGGCCTTCGACAGCTCGTGGGCGAGTTTCTCATAGAGCGCTTCGTCGCGAACGAGCGTCGAGATGTGACGCGGTACTTCCGATAGCGCCTTGATAAGCTCGTGCTCCTTGGCGGCGCTGATCGTACCGCGAGCGCGGCCGAGTGCCAGGACAAGACAGGCGAGCGCTGACAGCTGGCAGGTGAAAGCCTTGGTCGAGGCTACACCGATTTCCGGGCCTGCAAGGGTCGGCAGCACGACATTGCTTTCGCGGGCAATGGTTGACGTGCGTACGTTGACGACGGACGCGATGGTCTGGCCGTTTTCCTTGCAATAGCGCAGCGTCGCCAGAGTATCGGCGGTTTCGCCCGACTGGGAGACGAATACGGCGAGACCGCCGGGCTCGAGCGGGGCTTCGCGATAGCGGAATTCCGAGGCGACATCGATTTCGACGGGGATACGCGCGTAGCGTTCGAACCAGTACTTGGCGACCAGGCCGGCGTAGTAAGCGGTGCCGCACGCCGAGATCGTCACGCGGCGAACGTTGGCAAGATCGATGCCCATGTCGGGCAGGTTGACCGTGCGCTCGCTCATGTCGATGTAGTGGGCGAGCGTGTGCGAAATGACTTCCGGCTGCTCGTGGATTTCCTTCGCCATGAAGTGGCGGTAGTTGCCTTTGTCGACCAGCAGCGAACTGGCGACAGACTTGATCTTCTGGCGGTCTACCGACTCACCCTTGAGATTGTAGACCTTGGCACCGGAGCGGGTGAGCACGCACCAATCTCCATCCTCGAGATAGGTGATCGAATCGGTAAAGGGAGCAAGGGCGATGGCGTCGGAGCCCAAGTACATCTCGCCGTTGCCGTGGCCGATCGCCAGCGGCGGGCCGAGGCGGGCGCCGACCATCAGGTCTTCGTCGCCTGCGAAGATGATGCCGAGCGCGAAAGCGCCCTGCAGACGCTGTAGCGTTTTCAGCGCTGCGTCCTTGGGCGCGAGGCCCTGGTTGAGATAGTCGGTGACCAGATGGAGCACCGTCTCAGTGTCCGTCTCGGTTTGGAACTTGTAACCTTTCGCCGTGAGCTCGGCTTTGAGTTCCTGGAAATTCTCGATGATGCCGTTGTGGACGACGGCAACGCGGTCATTCATGTGCGGGTGGGCATTGCGCTCGACCGGCTTGCCATGGGTGGCCCAGCGCGTGTGACCGATACCGGTCTTTCCTTGCAGCGGCTGGTTAGAGAGGCGGACCTCCAAGTTGCGCAGCTTGCCCTCGGCACGGCGACGATCGAGGAGGCCATTTTCAATGGTGGCGACACCCGCGGAATCATAGCCGCGATACTCGAGGCGACGCAGGGCGTCGACCAGATCAACCGCGACGGGCTTGTTCCCTAAGATGCCAACGATGCCACACATGAGAAGATCCCTCGACTGATTTGCCCGCGCGGTTGCTAACCTTTGGCTCGCCGGCGTTCAATACAACAACTGTTACAATGGCTTACCGCAACCTTATGACCTGGTTGCCGGGCCATGCCATGGCAGCCTTCTGCCTCGCCGATACCACTGAAATTGGACTAGGCCAACGTCAGCGTACTCTGCATACCCGAATTGGTTGCAAGTTCGGGGCCGTTCCCGTGTTGCAAGTGAAACGCTTGTTTCTGGCTGAGCGCACTAAGTTTTTGATTTCATGCGCTTTGCCATCAGCGCACGGAACTTTTCCGCCCAACCGGGGCGCTCCTCTTGGCTTGCCCGTTCGAGCGCCAGGGCGCCCGGGCTGACGTCGCGGGTAATGACGGACCCCGAACCGACGTAGGCACCGTCGCCAATCTTTACCGGCGCAACCAGTGCCGAATTCGAGCCGACAAAGGCACCGGCGCCCACGTCCGTGAAGTGCTTGTTGAAGCCGTCGTAGTTGCAGAAGATGGTTCCGGCGCCGATGTTGGCGCCTGGGCCGACGCGCCCGTCACCGACGTAGGCGAGGTGATTGGCCTTCGAGCCGGCCTCCATGCGTGCGTTCTTCACCTCGACGAAATTGCCGATGTGGACGCCGTCGCCGATGGCGGCGCCTGGGCGAAGGCGAGCGAAGGGCCCGATGCGCGCGCCGCTTGCGACAGTGGCGCCTTCGATGTGGCAGTTGGCCCGGATGACAACGTCATCGCCGACTGTCACGCCGGGACCGAAGAAGACATTGGGTTCGATGACGACATCCCGACCTAGGGCCGTGTCGTGGGAGAACCAGACCGTTTCCGGCGCCGTCAGCGTCGCGCCCGCCGCCATGGCGCGGGCCCGCGCCCGTGCCTGGTAAATTGCCTCGGCACCCGCGAGTTGGGCCCGGGCATTGACCCCCAGCATCTCCTCTTCGTCGCCAGTTACAGCGACAGCTTTCAGGCCGTCCCCGCGGCCGATCTCGACGGCGTCCGTCAGATAGTATTCGCCCTTGGCGTTGGCTGGCTTGATGCGGTCGAGAATTGAAAGAAGATCCGGCACCCGGAAAGCGAGTACGCCAGAGTTGCAGAGATCGACTGCGCGTTCGGCCGGGGACGCGTCGTTGTGCTCCCGGATGGCAATCAACTCGCCCTGGTCCGCTGTAAGCAGGCGGCCGTAGCCGGTGGGATCCTTGGCGTGGAACCCGAGCACCGCGATGTGAGTCCCCGCTTCAAGAGTGCTGCGCATCTTCGCCAGGGTTTCGGCTGTGATCAGCGGCGTATCGCCAAACATGACGAGCACATCGCCTTTGTGAGCTGCGATCGCGGCGCGCGCGGCTAGGACGGCGTCGCCCGTGCCAGCCTGGTTCGTCTGTACGAAAACCGCTGCTTCGCCTGCGCAACGACGCGCTTCGGCCTCGACCTCCGGCATCCCTGGGCCGACGACGACGGCGAGCGACGTCGCCCCCAACGATTTGGCAGTGCCGATGACGTGGCCCAGCATCGAGAGGCCGGCGACCTTATGCATCACCTTCGGCAATGCAGATTTCATTCGAGTGCCTTTTCCGGCTCCCAAAACGACAACGAGTAGAGGCGTTGCAGACATGCGGCATTTTCCCGATGAGATGCCAAGCAGCCCCCGAATCAGGGGGTGGCACAACCAATTCAGCGTAAGGTGACCAGGGGTCGTAAAGCAACAATTCGGCCGGTTTCGACAATAGCGGGTGATCGAGAGGGTAGCCGGCTGCGGGTTTGTGGGGCGTTTGGACCACATTCCCATTTCAGCAGCAGGCTTTCCCCAGGCTTCGCTTGCGGGTGCATTGACGGCTGCGGTGAGGGCCGCAAAAGGTGGCATCATACAAGAAGGGCTGTGGATTCTGTCGCAGCGCACCCACCCTTCGACGAACCCGATGCAGCGCGCGTATGGACGCCGGCTGCCGGGACTACGTCCGGGAGTGCGCTAGATGACCAATAGACAGTATCCGCATCATACTTCAATTCAGGGCGGTTCGCTCCATGTCGGACCGGTTCAGGGCGGCCCGGTTCCGGGTGGTCTGGGTAGTGTGGGCGACCCACAATTGATCGCGCCCGCCCCTCTTGCGGCGCCGCTCAATGCCCCGCCACGAGTGGCACCGATCGTGGCACCACGTTCGAACGGCCGGCTCTATGCTCTGGCGTGGGTCGCGGCCGGCCTGCTGTCGGCAGGGTACGTGGCGACGATCATCCGCCAGCCGGATGCGGTTGGAAACATTGTCATGCGTCCGGACGCTCCAACGACGAACCTCGGACGGATCGCGCAAGGCGTGGCGAAGACGGAAGCCGACGTGCAGGTTCTGAAGCAGGCCGTGACGGCGCTGCAGGGCGGACTCATCGACGTCAAGAGCCGGGCCGACGCGATTGATGCGCGCGAGCGGCAACTGGTCGAACGGATCGGCGCCGTCGAAACGCGGGTCGAGCAGTTTGCTGTGGCGTCGGTCGCGGTGCCTACCGAGCCGGTAAAGAAGGGCGCCGCTGCGGCGGCCTCTGTGCCGCAACCGAAGGCGCCTGCTACGAAAGCAGCCGTCGCTCCGAAGTTGATCAATCAGCCTGATGCAGCAGCACCAAAGGCTATCGAAACAGCTAGCATCCCAGTTCCAGCATCGCCGGTTCCGGCTGCCAAGACACCGGCGGAGTCGGCCGCCAATGCTGCCGCAGCATTGGCTGACGCGCCAAAAGGCGTCGTGGTGGCCTCAGGACCATCGGTCGATGCATTGCGCCTGAGCTGGAGTTTGCTGTCAGACCGGCACAAGGCCACGTTCGGGAAAATGGAGCCGCGCGTCGTCACGACTGACGGCAGCACTTATCAACTCGTCGCGGGGCCGCTGCCCTCAGAGGCCGAGGCCAACAAGGTTTGCACGGGGCTCAAGGCGCGGGGTATCGCCTGCCGTCCGGGCGAGTTCCGTGGGGATGCATTGCAGTAAGCCGGGCAATTTGCCTGACGGCGCTCAGGCTGCGATTTGAACTCGATCGATCAGAGGCATCAGATCCGGATGAAGATCGGCGTTCTGCTCTTTCAAGAAGGCCAACAGAGCCATCTCGTTGGGCGTCAAATCACCGTCACGGCCAAGAAGCTCGGCTAGCCACGACGCCTCAACGGCCGTGACTTCCTCTCCCGTCACGATCTCGATCTTGTGACGCTCAAGGCTGGCGATCGCCTGTTCCTCACGCGATAGACTGCGATACGCCGAGAGCATGCCAGCGAGCGTATTGCCGATCGAGAGATCACCACGGCGCTCGAGCCAAGCTTCGCGCGCCAATGCTTGCTCTCGGGAGGGTGCGATGTAGCCGGATGCCGTCAGCACGCAGTTGGTGATCGCCTTGACGAACAGATCCTGCCATCCTTCTGCGTTCTCGGCGTCGAGCGTCGTTTCGTTGATGGCGAAGAGCATTTCAGCTTCGAGACGGGTGATCGAGATATTCCCATCGCCGCCGAACGCATAGATGATGCGCCTGATGACTTCGACGTCGGAATCCATGACGACGCCCGCGGCATTGTCGGCGAGATGGGCGCGGAGGGGGCCGTCGCCATTGGCGATAGACACCATCACTTCGTTGAGAGTGAACTGGGCAAGGCTTTGCGGCGACCAACGTGACTTGTCGAGGATGTTGATCAGCAATTCCATTTCAGGCTTGGTTTCGACGCGGCCTTGCGGCGCGATCATCGAGATCAACCAATCTGCGTTCTCGGTCGTGAGGTAACCCTCGGGTTCGACTTGGTTGACCAGATGATCGGTCAGCATTTCGACGAAGCAATCGGTCCACGCGGGATCCTGGTGCGTGCAGGCGCGGTTGATCTCGACCAGCTGTTCGGCCTCGCTGCGATCGATGCGCGCGTCGGCATGGAACATCCGGCGCAATTTCAAGACATCGGCTTCCCGGACAGCGCCGGCCGCTTTCAGCTCGTCGACCGAGATTGCCTTGAGCACGCCCATTTCGGTTTACTCCGCGTCAGAGATTACGAGCGGCAACCGTAGAGGCCTTTGGTTACCAAGAACCTAAAGTGTGCGTGCGGCGTTATTGCTCGTAAGACGAGCGAGCGGAGCCTGCGCAAAGCGGTATTTTCCAGTGACTGTCACGGAGCTGTGATTTTCGGCTTGCAATGCCGTTAAAAGGTCTATAACTTCCATCTTGCTCATGATCATCTCAACTCTGAGGGTGGATCCCCGTGGTCCGCTCTTTTTCTTTTTTGGGCATATCATGTGCGTAATCGCAGCTCTCTGATCGACGAGCCAATGACCACTTGCGGTGGGCAGGACATCGACACACGATTTATCCGGGAAACCGGTGTTGCCGCGCGCATCGCCGCGCTGGTGGAACCTGTTCTTGTCGATTTAGGCTATCGTCTTGTTCGCGTTCAGATTTCCGGCCGCGATGGCCAGACCGTGCAGATCATGGCCGAGCGTCCAGACGGAACCATGACGGCGGGTGACTGCGAGATCGTATCCAAACAGGTTTCGCCGATCATCGACGTCGAGGATCCTATCGAGGGGGCATTCCTGCTCGAAATATCGTCTCCGGGGATCGACCGTCCGCTCGTGCGCCCGTCCGATTTCGATACCTGGGCCGGTCACGAAGCCAAGATCGAGCTGAAGCAGCCCGTTTCCGGTCGTAAGCGCTTTAAGGGATTGATCGAAGGGTTCACCGACGGCGAAGTTCGCGTTGTCGTCGATATCGTCAATCCGGAAACCCAGAAGAGTTCGCGGGAAGTCGTCGGTTTTCCGATCAGCCTCGTCGGCGACGCCCGGCTGGTTCTGACCGACGAGCTCATCCGGGACTCTCTCACCCGGGCAAAAAAGGCTCATGCGAAGCGGGGCACGGCCGGGGCGGACGAAACGGCCATGGACGGCGCCGAAATGGACGACGGCGATGTCGAGGAGATCGCCGAGACGGCCAAGCCGGCACGCCCGGTAAAGCCGAAAGGATTCAACGCACGCGGCAATTACGCAAAGACGGTCAAGCGTAAGCCGCCGGTACAGAAGCATTAGTCGAGACCGAGACCAGAACGAGGGTTTCAGAGGCCATGGCGCAAGCAGGTGTTGCTTATAACCGGCTCGAGCTGCTGCAGATCGCAGAAGCGGTCGCTCGCGAGAAGTCGATCGATCGCCGCATCGTCATCGGTGCGATGGAAGATGCGATGACCAAGGCGGCTAAGTCGCGGTACGGGTCGGAAAACGACATTCGTTGCGAAATCGATCCGAAGTCGGGCGAGACCAAGCTCACGCGCGTTCTCACCGTTGTCGACGTGGTCGAGAACGACTCGACGCAGATATCGCTCCCCGATGCGCTTCGCCGCAACAAAGAGGCGAAGGTCGGCGATCTCATCGCCGAGACGCTGCCGCCGCTCGACTATGGCCGCGTTGCCGCACAGAACGCGAAGCAGGTTATCGTGCAGAAGGTGCGCGAGGCCGAGCGTGACCGCCAGCATTCCGAGTACAAGGACCGCGTCGGCGAGATCGCCAACGGCACGGTGAAGCGCACCGAGTACGGTAACGTCATCGTCGATCTAGGCCGCGCGGAAGGCATCGTCCGCCGCGACGAAATGATCCCGCGCGAGAATGTGCGGATCGGCGATCGCATCCGTGCCTTCATTTACGACGTGCGGCGCGAACAGCGCGGCCCGCAGATCTTCCTGTCGCGCGCAAAGCCCGAATTCATGGCGAAGCTGTTTGCGCAGGAAGTGCCCGAAATCTACGACGGCATCGTCCAGATCAAGTCGGTTGCTCGCGATCCCGGCAGCCGCGCGAAGATCGCCGTCATTTCCCGCGATTCCTCGATCGATCCGGTCGGCGCGTGCGTCGGCATGCGCGGTCAGCGCGTTCAGGCGGTGGTCGCCGAATTGCAGGGTGAGAAGGTCGACATCATCCAGTGGAAGCCAGATGCGGCCGAGTTCATCGTCAACGCGCTGGCACCCGCCGAAGTCACGAAGGTCGTTCTCGACGAAGAGTCCAATCGCATCGAGGTCGTGGTGCCGGAAAGCCAGCTGTCGCTCGCGATCGGCCGGCGCGGCCAGAACGTGCGGCTCGCTTCGCAGCTGACCGGGTGGGATATCGATATCTTGACCGAGCAAGAGGAAAGCGAGCGGCGCCAGAAGGAATTCGCGGAGCGTTCGCAACTCTTCATGGATGCGCTCGACGTCGACGAGGTTATCGCGCAGTTGCTTGCGACTGAGGGCTTCGAGACGGTCGAGGAAGTCGCGTTCGTCGACCTCGGCGAGATCGCGCACATCGAAGGTTTCGACGAGAACACGGCGCAGGAAATTCAGACGCGTGCGCGCGACTTCCTGGAGCAGCAGGAAGCAAAGCGCGAGGCACGTCGCCAGGAACTCGGCGTCACCGACCAGCTCGCGGGGATTCAGGGGCTCAATAGCCAAATGCTGGTTGCGCTCGGTGAAGCCGGGATCAAGACGGTCGAGGATCTTGCCGATTGCGCCACCGACGATCTCACCGGCTGGGTCGAGCGCAAGAAGGAAAAGGACGCCGAGCCTGTCCGCCACAAGGGCATTCTGCAGTCCGCAGAGTTCACGAAGAAGGATGCCGAAGATCTGATCATGGCGGCTCGTATCGAAGCCGGGTGGATCACGCAGGCGGATCTCGACGAGATGAAGGCTAAGGCAGAAGCCGCTGCGGCGGCTGCGGCAGCCGAGGCGGAGGCTGCGGCTGCAGCCGCCCCCGACAAGACTTAAGGCCATGGCTCGGAGTGCGATCACAGGTGACGGCACATGCACCGGCGGCAACCGCCGGACAAGCCAAGCGAAAAAAGACTGACGAGGCGCAAACGCTTCGTCAGTGCGCCGTCACGCGTGCGGAACGCCCGACCAGCGACATGATCCGGTTCGGGGTCGGGCCGGACATGACTATCGTGCCCGACATTTCCGGCAAGCTCCCTGGCCGCGGCATCTGGGTCGAGGCAACCCGCACGGCCGTCGCCGAGGCGGCCAAGCGGAATGTGTTCCAGAAGAGTTTGAAAAAACAAACAAAAGTGCCAGCCGACTTGGCTGATCTAGTCGATCGGCAGCTCGCCGAGGCAGCCCGCCAGGCCCTCAGCTTCGCGAATAAGGCAGGCCTGCTGTCGTGTGGATTTTCGAAGGTTGACGAGGCGATCGGGAGCCACCATGCGATTGCCTTGTTACAGGCGTATGATGCCAGTGAAGATGGCACCGACCGGTTGATGCGCAAATTCATTGCAGAACGGGGCGCAGCCGGGCGGACCGCGCCGGTTGTGCGAATTTTTGCAATTGACGAAATGAGCTTAGCAATCGGGCGGTCAAATGTGGTACATGCTGCCTTGGCGGCGGGCGGGCCGGCCGATGGTTTCGTCGGCAAGGCCCGTCGCTTGATGCGGTTTCGCCTCAGCGACTTGAGCGCAGACTTTACGACCCAGGGCAAGCGGCCTGAGGGCAATATCGGGACGATTACGGAATAGGCATGAGCGAGACGAAAGATACTTCCGACAAAGCGCTTCGCCCCGGTACGGGCAGCGGGGCGGGAACGTCGGGCACCGGCGCCGGCGCAGGTACAGGGCGCAAGCCACTGACGCTGTCGCGTACGGTCGAGTCCGGTCATGTCCGCCAGAGCTTCAGCCATGGCCGCTCGAAGGCGGTGGTGGTCGAGAAGAAAAAGACACGCAAGCTCGCCACCGGAGCTGGTGGAGAAGACGCCCGCCCACAGTCGGGTGAAAGCGCGCCACAGCAGCGGCTTGGCAGCCTGTCGACCAGTGAAGTCGACAAGCGGATGAAGGCGCTCGAGGCGGCGAAAGAGCGCGATACCGTGGAAGCCGCGGCGCGTGCCGCCGAGGAAGAAAAGCGCCGCGCCGAGGAAGACGCGAAGCGCGCCGAAGAGGCGAAGCGCCGTGCCGAAGAAGCCGCGGTCGCCGCGGCCGCTAATCCAGATACGCCGGCGCCGGCCGAACAGCCAGCGCAAGCCGCGCCATCGACCACGCCTGCAGGCACACAGCCGCCGGCTACTGCCGCTCCGGCGGCACCAGCTAGGTCTGCTCCGCCGCTTACGGCACCAGCCGCGCGTGCGCCCACCTCACAACCGATGGGCCGCGATGGCGGCCGCCCGCAGCAGCAACCCTATCGCGCGGCTGGGTCCGCACCATCGCAGGGCCGCGGCGGCGACTTTGCCCCCGCAGGACGTGGGGGCGCGGGCGACCGCGGCGCACCCGGCCGCGGCGGCGCCGAACCACCTCGCCGCGCTGGCGACGTCCGGCCGGCTGGCCGCGGCGACGAGCGCTTCGATCCGGCCGCGGCACGGCGTGCACGCGGTGCGGATTCCGCGGGAGGCGCGGAAGATGAAGTCCGCGTCGTCAAGAAGGGCGGCATCAAGATCTTCGTGAAGGCGCCCGAGAAGGCGCCGGAAGAGAAGAAAGAGCGCGTCAAGCTTACGATCAACAACGCGTTCGACGAACAACAGCGCGAGCGCTCGCTCGCGTCGCTGCGCCGCAAACGCGAGCGCGAAAAGCTCAAGGCGATGGGCGTGCCGCAGGCGCGCGAGAAGGTGATGCGCGAAGTCATTATTCCGGAAGCGATCACCATCCAGGAACTCGCCAACCGCATGACCGAGCGGGCCGTCGACGTGATCAAGTACCTGATGAAACAGGGAACGATGCACAAGATCAACGACGTGATCGATGCCGACACCGCCGAACTCATCGTCACCGAGTTCGGTCACAAGGTGAAGCGTGTCTCGGAAGCCGACGTTCTCGAAGGCTTCATCGGCGAGAAGGACGAGGACGAGCATCTCGAGCCGCGCGCGCCTGTCGTGACCATCATGGGCCACGTCGACCACGGCAAGACCTCGCTGCTCGATGCCATCCGCAAGACGAACGTCGTGTCGGGCGAAGCCGGCGGCATTACGCAGCACATCGGCGCCTATCAGGTGCTGGCGCCGAACGGCGAGTTGATCACGTTCATCGACACTCCGGGCCACGAGGCGTTTACCGCCATGCGCGCTCGCGGCGCCAAGGTGACGGACATCGTCGTTCTGGTCGTTGCGGCGGACGACGGCGTGATGCCGCAGACGATCGAAGCCATCAACCACGCCAAGGCGGCGGGCGTGCCGATCATTGTGGCAATCAACAAGATCGACAAGCATCAGGCGGATCCAAACCGCGTTCGAACCGAACTTCTGCAACACGGCGTCGTCGTCGAAAGCATGTCGGGCGATACGCTCGAGGTGCCGGTTTCGGCAATCAAGGGCACGAACCTCGAAAAGCTGCTCGAAGCGATTGCCCTGCAGTCGGAAATTCTTCAGCTCAAGGCGAACCCAGACCGGTCGGCCGAGGGCTACGTCATCGAAGCGAAGCTGGAACGCGGGCGGGGTCCGGTCGGTACCGTGCTCGTGCAGCGCGGCACGCTCGGTGTCGGCGACATCGTCGTCGCTGGTACGGCTTGGGGCCGCGTCCGTGCGCTGCTCGACGATACGGGTGAACATGTCGAAGTGGCGGGGCCGTCTGTTCCCGTCGAGATTTTGGGCTTCGACAGCGCGCCGGAAGCCGGTGATCAGTTCGCTGTGGTGGAATCGGAAGCACGGGCACGCGAAATCACCGACTACCGCACCCGCAAGCGCCGCGAGACACTCGGCTCGGCCGGAAGTGCTCGTACGCTCGAGCAGATGATGCAGCAGTTGAAAGACTCCTCTCGCAAGGAGTTCCCGATGCTGGTCAAGGGCGACGTGCAGGGCTCAGTCGAGGCGATCGCAGGCGCGCTTGCGAAAGCTGGCAACGACGAGGTTTCCGCACGGATCGTGCATTCGGGCGTCGGCCAGATCACGGAATCGGATGTGGCGCTCGCCAATGCATCGAAGGCGATCATCGTCGGCTTCAACGTCCGCGCCAACCAACAGGCGAAGCAGGCCGCAGACACGCAGGGCATCGAAATCCGCTACTACAACATCATCTACGATCTCGTGGACGATGTGAAAGGCGCGATGTCCGGCCTTCTGGCACCGACGAAGAAGGAAAACTTCCTCGGTTACGCGACGATCAAGCAGGTCTTCAACGTTTCGAAGGTCGGCAAGGTCGCAGGTTGCTTGGTCACATCGGGCAAGGTGGAACGCGGCGCGAAGGTTCGCCTGCTGCGGGACAAGGTCGTCATTCACGAGGGCACGCTCGCCATTCTCAAGCGCTTCAAGGACGACATGAAAGAAGTGTCATCCGGCCAAGAGTGCGGCATGGCTTTCGCGAACTACCAAGACATCCGCGAGGGCGACGAAATCGAGTGCTTCAACGTCGAGATCATCCAGCGCAAGCTGTGACGCCGACGTGATGGACTGGAATGGGCGGCGGGGCGAAGGCTCCGCCGTTTTGTTTTGTGCGGCGTTGTCGGAACCGTTCGTGCTGCCACGTCTTCCAGGCAATGGGTTCTGAAGCTTCGGTCCAAAGGAGACACGCGATGAAGGTCATGGTGATCGTGAAGGCGAGCAAGGCGTCGGAAGCCGGCGAGATGCCGAGCGAGGAACTGCTTCGCGACATGGGCAAGTTCAACGAGGAACTGGTCAAAGCGGGTCTCATGCTCGCAGGCGACGGTCTGCATCCCACGTCAAAGGGCAAGCGGATGCGGTTCTCGGGAAAAGACCGGACGGTCATCGATGGTCCCTTTGCGGAGACCAAGGAGCTGATCGCCGGGTATTGGATCTGGCAGGTCAAATCCATGGATGAAGCCGTCGCTTGGCTGAAGCGCTGTCCCAATCCTCACGAGGAGGTTTGCGAGGTGGAGATCCGGCCGATCTTCGAGATGGAGGACTTCGGCGCGGCGATGACGCCGGAGTTGCGCGAGCAAGAAGAGAGGCTGCGCAAACAGGTCGACAAATCCGCGTAGGCCCGGTGGGCAAAACGGTGCGACCATGACCTACGTCATCCTTTGCTATCGAGACGAGCGCGTCGCCGATGCGGCCTGCCGCGTGCATGAAGCCCAAATCGGCGCGCGCCTGGACGCTGCCGTCTCGACTCTCGTTGCTGACGATATCATCGGCTTTGCCGTGTCCTTGCTGGCATCGACGACGTCGACGACTTTGAGACGGCTCAGAGGCGCGCCGCTGGTCTTGGATGGTCCTGCGATCGAGGCGAGCCTACAATTGCAGCGCGTCTATCTCGCCAAGTGCGCTAATCTGGACGCGGCGCTGTCTGTCGCGGGCCGCCTCGCCGAGCTGGAGCCTGGCGGTGTGTACGAAGTCAGGCCTGCCGAGACTATCCAGGGCCGGATGTAAGCGATGGCCAACGCCGATTGGATCGATGCCGAGATCAGCGCTGCGCGGCCGCAAGCCATGGCTGCGCTGCTCCGGCAATTTCGCGACCTCGACGCTGCCGAGGACGCCTTTCAGGAAGCTTGTCTCAGGGCCTTGAAGACTTGGCCGCGCAATGGGCCTCCGCGCGACTGTGCGGCGTGGCTCATCATGGTCGGCCGCAACGCGGGCATAGATCACGTTCGCAAGCAACGCCGGCTTGCTCCGCTGCCGCCGGACGACAAGATTTCCGATCTCGACGATGCGGAGACGACCGCCGCCGAGGCGATCGATCATGCCGACTACCGCGACGACATCCTGCGGCTGTTGTTCACATGCTGCCATCCGAGTCTGCCGGCGCCGCATCAGATCGCGCTGGCGCTCAGGATCGTATCGGGTTTGAGCGTGAAACAGATTGCGCGGGCGTTTCTCGTCACCGACGCGGCCATGGAGCAGCGGATTACGCGCGCGAAGGCTGCGATTGCGACGACAGGGGCGACGTTCGAGACGCCGGGGGCGGTGGAGCGGAGCGAGCGGCTCGGTGCCGTGGCGGCGATGATCTACCTCGTCTTCAACGAGGGCTACACGACGATTGCCGCCGAAAGCGCAGCACGTGCGCCACTGTGCGAGGAAGCGATACGGCTCGCGCGGCTACTGGTGCGGCTCTTTCCAGGAGAGCCGGAAATCCTGGCGTTGGCTGCTCTGCTGATGCTGCAGCATTCGCGGGCCGGTGCGCGATTTGACGACAGCGGCACGCCCGTTCTGCTCGAAGCGCAGGATCGAACGACGTGGGACCGGCGGCTTATCGCTGAGGGCAGCGCGCTTCTCGAAAAGGCGATCCGGCACCGGCGTCCAGGGCCCTATCAAGTGCAGGCCGCGATCGCGGCGTTGCATGCGAAGGCCACGCGGTTCGCGGACACCGACTGGCAGGGCATCGCACAGCTCTATGGGACCCTCGAGCGGATGCAGCCTTCGCCGGTCGTGACGCTCAACCGGGCCGTCGCGGTTTCGCGCGCAGAAGGGCCGGCGGCGGCGCTGGCGCTGATCGAGCCGCTCGCACCGCGGCTCGATCGCTACTTCTATTTCCATGGTGCGCGCGGCACTTTTCTCAAAGACCTCGGGCGCACGGACGAAGCGCGCGAGGCATTCAATCGCGCGATCTCGCTTGCTGCGACGGCAGCGGAGGCGGCGCATATCCGCAGCCAATTGGACCAGCTTTGAGCCACTTTGCCGCCGCCTTGTCGACTAGGGCTTGGCTTCGGCGATGATCATCCAGGAGACGCCGAACTTGTCTTTCACCGCGCCGAAGCGTTCGGCGAAGAACGGCTTCGACAACGGCATTTCGACTTCGCCGCCTTGCGAGAGCGCGTTGAAATAGCGGTCGACGTCTTGCGGGTTCTGCACGCTGAGTGACAGCGACATGCTGCCGAATGCAGGGCCACCTTCCTTCATGCCGTCAGACATCATGATCGTCGCGCCGTCGATTGCGAGACTGGCGTGCATAATCTTTTCGCCAAGGGACGGCGGAACAACGTCAGGCGGAGGGCTATCAGGGTTCTCCTTGAAACGCATCATCATGCCGACCTTGGCGCCCAGCGCCGTCTTGTAAAATTCGATCGCTTCCTCGCAGCGGCCGCGGAAGAAGAGATAGGGTTGGATCGTCGCCATGTGATACCTCTCTCAATTGCCAAGGAAGTGTTTGAAGCCGCCGAAGAACATCCGCTTGCCGTCGAGCGGCACCGTCTGCGGGTCCATGCCGGCCATGCGCGGATCCTTCATCGCCTTGGCGTTGACCTCGTCGCGGTGAGCGCGCGACTTGTAGGTCGTGACGCTGACGAACACGGTCTCGTCGTCCTTCAGTTGGACGCTCTGCGGGAACGACGTCACCTTCCCCAGGGGCGCGTCGTCGGCCTCGTATTCGACGCATGAGAGCGCGCCGTGTTCGAGCCAGATGCGCTCCATCAGTTCCGCCATCTTGCGGTAGTCAGCCATCCTATCGCGCGGCACGGGCGCGACGAATACGTCGGCGTATCGAGCCATGTCACTGCTCCCTTCCCTCAGACTCAAGCGGCCGCCGCCGCTTCGAGCGTTGCGATGTCGATCTTGATCATCTTCATCATTGCCTGCATGACGCGGCCGGCGCGGGCAGGGTCGGGGTCCGTCATCAGTTCGATCAAACGGACGGGCGTGACCTGCCAGGAGAGGCCGAACTTGTCCTTCAGCCAGCCGCAGGCTTGCGTCGTACCGCCGCCTTCGAGCAAGCGCTCCCAGTAGTAGTCGACTTCGGCCTGGTTCTCGCAACGGACGACGAGCGAGATCGCTTCGGTAAACTTATACATCGGACCGCCGTTCAGCGCCGTGAACGGGATGCCATCGAGCTCGAAGCCCACCGTGAGAACGCTGCCTTTGGGAGCGGGTCCATTCTCGCCGCAGCGCATGACGCCGGTGAGGCGGGAGTTTTGAAAGATCGACAAGTAAAAATTCGCGGCTTCTTCGGCTTTGCCGTCGAACCAGAGCATTGGCGAAATCCGGTTGGCGATGTTCATGGGCAGGCTCCGTTCGTGTGGTGTGCGTGACGCAAGGACGCGCGGGGGACAGCCGGGCCGACACGTCCCCGCGAAAAAACTTGAGACGTGAGGCAGACTTTCGTTCAGGCGGCAAACAATGGCGCCGGATCGGGCGTGTAGCGCGCGAGCTTGTCGCGATCGATCGTCACGCCGAGGCCGGGCAATGCGGGGATCGGCAGATTGCCGTCGGCATCGAGCACGAAGGGTGTTTCGAGAATGCCGTCCACATAGGGACTGCCGCCGATGAACTCGACGAGATCGGCTTCGGGGTAGGCTGAGGCGAGCTGGAGGTCGGCCGCGACGCCGAGTGCGGTGTTCCAGCCATGGCCGATGTATTTGACGCCGAAGTCGTAAGCGAGCTGGGCGATGCGCTTTTGTTCGGCGATGCCGCCGACCTTGGTCACGTCAGGCTGGACGATATCGAAGGCGCCGCGCGTCAGCCAGGGGATGAACGCTTGCCGCCTTGTCAGCACTTCGCCGCCGGCAATCGGCACCGGACTTTGGCGGCGCAGTTCGCAGTAGTCGTCGATGGCGTCGGGGCGCAGCGCTTCTTCGAACCAGCCGACATCGTAGTCCTTCAACATCTCGGCGGTGCGCAATGCCCACTTCAATCCGTGCGGCCAGTAGGCATCGGAGGCGCCGGCATCGACGAAGAGCTTCGAGCCCGGACCGATGCCGTCGCGCGCGGCGCGGACGATCGCCTCGTCGAGCTTTGTTTCGTGAGCGCGGCCGAAGGGTCCCCACCCGATCTTGAAGGCGCGGAAGCCTTTGGCGTGATATCCAGCGACGACGTCTCGCATCTTCGCCGGCTCTTCCATCAGGAGCGAGCAATACGGCTGGACCTTGCGGCGGTAGGTGCCGCCAAGGAGCTGCCCGACGGGCATGCGGGTCATCTTGCCGAGGATGTCCCAGAGCGCGATGTCGATGCCGCTGATCGTGTGCGTGAGCGTGCCGCCGCGACCCATCCAGAAGGTATTCTGGTGCAGCTTTTCGGCGATGCGTTCGGGCTCGAGCGCGTTCTCGCCGATGACGAGCGGCTTCAAGACGTCGAGACCGGCTTGGGCCAAGCGGCCATCGGTGAAGACGCTGCCGTAGCCGGTCGGGCCGTCTTCGGTGTGGACGGCAATGATGGCGTGGATGGAGTCTTCCGGCCGGATCTCGTTCGACCAACCGCCCTTGGGACTGTCGCCGAACAGAGGTGCGGCGGCGACGGCGCGGATCTTCAAGGGTGGCAATGCTGTCGCCTTTTCGGACCCCTGTGCTTTCGATGTCGCGGCCATGTCGATCTCTCGCGCTCCCTCGACGGGCTCGGCGACGGCCGGCCCTCGTCAATGGCAGCATCGAGTAAGCTGGGGGCTACGGCAATAGCCTCGCATGGGCGCGCGATGTACCGCGCCCTATCAGGTTCGCAGCGGTCCCCAGGCGGGGTCAGAGCCGAACGCGGGCGTCGGCACCTGGCGTTCGTTGTAGCCGGTAATGTCCACCGAATAGAGCTTCGGGCCGCCGTTCGCGCCTTGGCTTTCGCGGAAGAACATGAGGACGCGGCCATTGGGCGCCCAGGTCGGTCCTTCGTTGTGGAAGCCGGACGATAGAATGCGCTCGCCGGTGCCGTCGGTCTTCATGACGCCAATCAGGAACTGTCCGCCGGCTTGCTTGGTGAAGGCGATATAGTCGCCGCGCGGCGACCACACCGGCGTCGAGTAACGCCCATCGCCGCGGCTGACGCGTTGGACCCCGCCGCGCTGGAGTTCCATGACGTAGATCTGCTGGGTGCCTTCGCGATCGCTCTCGAAACAAATGGAGCGCCCGTCCGGCGAATAGCATGGCGCCGTGCTGATGCTCTGGTCTTGGGTGAACCGGCGCATCTGCTTTGACCGCAGATCCATCTCGACGAGATTAGTAGCGCCACCCTCTTCGATGCTCAGCACCAGACGCTGCCCATCCGGCGAGAAGCGCGGCGCGAACGCGAGCGCCGGGAAATTGCCGACGAGATCCCTCTGTCCGGACTCGAGGTTCATCAGGAAGACGCGCGGCTTTCCGTCGACATACTGCGAATAGGTGATTTCCTGCGAGGCCGGGCTGAAGCGCGGGGTGATCGTGAGCTCGCGGCCGTCGGAGAGGAGGCGTGGGCCGAAGCCGTCCTGATCCATGATGGTGAGACGCTTCAAGCGGCGGTTCTTCGGGCCGGTCTCGTCGACGAACACGATCTGGGTGTCGAAGTAGCCCTTTTCGAGTGTCAGCTTTTCGTACACTCGGTCGGCGATCTGGTGGGCAAGGCGGCGCCAGGCATTCGGCGCGACACGCAAGCCCTGGCCGTCGAGGGGCTTGCCCAGCACCACGTCCCAGAGTCGGAAGTCGGCCTGCATACGGCCGTCCTGTGTGCGATAGGCGCGGCCGACGACGAGGGCCTCAGCACCCAGAGGACGCCAGTTATTGACGTTGGGCGCCTGATTGATATCGCGGATCTGCTCGATGAAGGCACCGCGGTCGAGCGGCTTGAAGAGGCCGGACCGTTCGAGATCCGCCGAGAGGACATTCGCGATTTCGGTGCCGAATTGCGGGTCGTCGCCGAGGAACACGGGGATGGCGATCGGCCGCGCGCGCAGGTTCGCCTGATCGACTGTGCCGTCGAGGACCTGCCGCTGGGCGGCGGCAGGTAGTGCACCCGATACTGAGGCAAGGGTCGCGCCCGCGCCGGCCAGAAAGCCGCGCCGGGACGTCGGGATATGCGTCATGCGGATCACTCTTGGGCTAACCGCGGCACGACAGCCGCGACCAGTGTTGATTCTCGGCCGCATGTTGCCGGGAACTGGTGCGATTTCAAGGCCGAGAGGCCGCCAAGTGATTATCGATCCAGGCTCAGACTGGCAGGAACCCGCAGGCGGTCTTGAGGTTCTGAAAAACCTTGCTTTCCTAAAGTGTTAGGGTGCCTTTGCCTCTTTCACGACCACCGCGACCGGGTCACCGGCGCTGACATACCCCGGCCCCCGGGTGGACCAAAGCTCGCCCTCGGCACCCATCTTGAGCACAACGGGATCACGGAAGGGCTGATCGAAAGAGTAGATGGCGCCGACGGGCTCACCCTTTTCGATGTTGGCGCCGAGCGCATGGAAGGGCCGATAGACGCCGCCTTCGGGCGCGAAACAATAGGCGTCGTGGTTCGGGACGACGACGCGGCGGGTCGGCGATTTCGCCACCTTGCCCTTCATCATGCCGTAGTGAACGAGAGCGTTGCGCAGGCCTTTCGCCGCACACTCGACGCCGGGGATCGACACGCGGGCGACGCCGCCGAGTTCACTCGATATCGCCGTCACGCCGCGGCGCTCGCAGGTCGACATGAAGGTGTAGCTCGCATCGACTTCGTGGATGACCACGTGATAGGGGGCGCCAAAGGCGTGAGCGAGGCGTTCGGTCTCCTCCTGCTTCGCTTTGTCGTCGAGGACATGGGAGGTGGTCGAGGGCACGAAATCCATACCGAGACCGCCGGAGTGGAGATCGATGTTCGCGTCGGTGATCGGCATGAGCACTTCGGTGACGTAATGCGCGAGGATTTCGGCGAACGTGCCTTCGGCGCGGCCAGGGAAGCAGCGGTTGAGGTCCTTGCCGTCGACGGGCGAGGTCCGCCGTCCGGCCTTCGCTGCTGGAAAGTGCAACGCCGGGATGATGATGACGCGGCCCTTGATGTCCTTCGGCTGAAGTTCGCGGGCAAGGTCCATCATGGCGAGCGGGGCTTCGTACTCGTCGCCATGGGTGCAGCCGGTCAGCAAGAGCGTGGGACCCTCGCCGTTGCGGATCACGCAGATCGGGATCTGGATGACGCCCCAGCCGGAATCGTCGCGCACCTGCGGGACACGGAGGATGCCGGTCTGCTTGCCTTCCTTTGCGTAATCGATCGAGGTGAAGACGCGCGTTTTGACTGGCGGCGGGCTGTCGAGTGCCATGATCGATCCCCGGGAGCTTGATGCCGCCATCCTCCATTGCCCCCTTCGCTGTGGTCAAGCTGGCACTGGCATCTGCGGGCGCAATACCGATATGCGCCGTTGCCAAGAGCGGGAATTGGGCCGGATGCGGTTAATCGATTTTAGCGCGTCGATTTTTACCGCTGGCGGCAAACTCGCGGTTTGCGCACCCCAACCTATCGCGGCACGGTAAACGGCCTCCACGGGCGTCCTGTGGCCCGCGGAGGGCCCGATCGCGAATACCTGCCGCGCCGCGGTTCCGGTTGACGCGCCGCACACCTTCGTTACGGTCGCATCCGTCTCAACCATGAGCGAGATTTCACATGCCGCGCTTCGCCGCGAACTTGTCGTTCCTGTTCCAGGACCTGCCGTTTCTCGACCGGTTCGAGGCGTCGGCGAAGGCCGGCTTCAGGGCGGTCGAGTTCCTGTTTCCCTACGACTTTCCGAAGCAGGAGATCGTGGCACGGTTGAAAGCGAATGGTTTAACGCAGGCGCTGTTCAATCTGCCGCCCGGCGACTGGTCGAAGGGTGAGCGCGGGTTGGCTGCGATGCCCGGGCGCGAAGCCGAGTTCGAAGCTGCCATGAAGACCGCGCTCGACTATGCAAAGGCGACCGGCTGCAAGCGGGTGCATGCGATGCCTGGATTGCGCCATCACGGTGCCGAGCGGAAGACCTACATCGCCAATCTGAGGAAGGGTGCGCGGATGGCGGCGGACGCTGGCGTCGACGTCATCATCGAGCCGATCAACACCCGCGATATTCCAGGTTTCTTTCTCAACACGACGGCTGAGGCCCGCGCTGTCATCTTCGAGGTCGGCGAGAAGAACCTCGGCCTGCAGTTCGATCTCTATCACCGCGCCATCCAAGAGGGTGACGTCGCCATGGCGATCCGCGAGTTCGGGCACTTGGCCAAGCACTATCAAATTGCGAGCCCGCCGGATCGCGGTGAGCCCGACGACGGCGAACTCAACTATCGCTTCCTGTTCCAGGAGATCGACAAGACCGGCTTCGACGGCTTTGTCGGCTGCGAGTACAAGCCACGCGGCGATACGCTTGCGGGATTGAAGTGGGTGAAGGCTTGCGGCGTGACACTCGCGTGAGTGCATCAGCTTCCCTTCGCAGCTATGGCGCGACGTGGCGATTCTGGCTTGTCGTCGCTCTCCTCTGCAATGCTATCCTGTCGCAATTCTATCGGTCATCGAACACGGTCATCGCGCCGGAGCTGATCCGCGACCTCGGCCTATCCTCGCAGATGCTCGGCTTTGCGAACGGCGCATTCTTCATCGCATTGCTACTTGTACAGATCCCGCTCGGCATCCTGTTCGACCGCATCGGCGTCAGGCGGGCAGCCGGTGCCTTGTTCGTGCCAATGGTCGCGGGCGCTGCGCTGCATGGCATCGCCGACAGCGGATGGATGCTCGTTGCGGCAAGGTTTCTCGTCGGCCTCGGCTGCGCCGGCAGCTTCATGGCTGTCATCGTCCTCATCCCGCGGTGGTTTGCGCAGGATCGCTGGAGCACGATGCTCGGCCTCGTGTTCGGCATCAGCCAGCTCGGCATTCTTGCGTCCGGTCCACCGTTGGCGTTCGCAACAGAGACGATCGGCTGGCGTCAGGCGTTCGTGTGGTGTGCTGGACTGTCCATTCTCGCTGGCGTCGCGTTCTGGTCGGTCGTCCGAGACCGTCCGGCACCGCTCGCCGATGCCGCGCAACGGCCGATCGAGCACGCCGGCGCGCTCGCGGGGCTGCGCCAAATCGCGGCGTTGCCTGATATGCTGAAGCTGTTTGCGATGTTCGGCGTATCCTATCCGACGCTCTATACGATCACCGGGTTATGGGCCGGGCCATACCTCAAGGACGTCCATGGCCTCGATGCCGTATCGCGCGGCTATGTTCTTGCGGCGGTTTCCGTCGCTCTTGTCATCGGCAACTTCGTCATCGGGCCGCTCGACCGGCTGACCGGCCGCCCCAAGCTGGTCGTTGCTTCAGGAGCGGCAATTGCCACTGCCATCTTCTGCGTGCTTGCCATCCTACCGTCACCGCCGCTCTGGCTGGTAGTCGTGCTGCTCTTCACGCTTGCGATCGCCGCCAGCTACGCGCCGGTTCTCGTGACGCAGATGCGCTCGCGCTTTCCCGATCATCTCGCGGGACGTGGCGCGACCACCGCGAACATCATGCAACTGCTTGGATCCGCGGTACTGCCCGTGGCGACCGGCTTTATCCCGCCGCTGTTCGCGTTAACGGCTTCCGGCGGCTACTCGCCTTACGCCTATCGAACCATCTTCGCGCTGTTGGCGCTCGTTCTCGGCTGTGGACTTGCGGTTTACCTGACATTGCGCGAAACCGTTGCGGTACGAACAAAAACGACCACCTAGGAGGACGTCCTCATGCGCGCACGGATGACTGAAGCGAAGACCCTGCCCCAGGACGGCACGGCTGGTGCTTTGGCGGGCCGTGTGTGGCGCGCGGACGTCAACGGGCCATCGGTTGTCGCCATTCGCGCCGATGGTGTGTTCGACATTTCGAAACATGCCGCCACGATGCGCGATCTCGCCGAGCGCGAGGATGCCGCGGCGATCGTACGGACCGCGCCGGGCAAGTTGATCGGACGGCTCGAGGCCGTTCTCGCCAACACGCCTGAAGACGTCCGCGATCCGAAAAAGCCATGGCTGCTGGCACCGATCGATTTGCAGGCCGTGAAAGCCGCTGGCGTGACGTTTGCCCGCTCGATGGTGGAGCGAGTGATCGAAGAGCAAGCCAAGGGCGCGCCCGAAAAGGCTGAGGCGATCCGGGCGAGCGTCGCGACGCAGCTCGGTGGGGATCTGCGCAAGCTCAAGCCCGGCTCACCGCAAGCGCTGGAACTCAAGAAGACTTTGATCGCGGCGGGTGCGTGGTCGCAGTACCTCGAGGTCGGCATCGGCGAAGACGCGGAGATCTTCACGAAGGCACAGCCGCTATCGGCGGTTGGGCACGGCGCGGCAGCGGGCCTGCATCCGCGCTCGACCTGGAACAACCCGGAGCCCGAAGTCGTGCTGGTCGTTATGTCGACGGGTCGCATCGCCGGCGCGACGCTCGGCAACGACGTCAATCTGCGCGATTTTGAAGGACGCTCGGCACTGCTGCTGTCGAAGGCCAAGGACAACAACGCTTCCGCTGCCATCGGGCCGTTCATCCGCTTCTTCGACGAGACGTTCACGCTCGACACCGTCCGCCAGATGGACGTGCACCTTGGCGTCGAAGGCCCCGATGGTTTCAAATTGACCGGCAAATCGTCAATGAAGGAAATCGCGCGTGATCCGGCCGATCTCGTCGATGAGTTGATCGGCAAGACGCACCAGTACCCCGATGGCGCGGTGCTCTATCTCGGAACGATGTTCGCGCCGACTGAAGATCGCGGCGCGAAGGGGATGGGGTTCACGCACCAGGTTGGAGACATCGTGACGATCCATGCGCGCGAACTCGGTGCGCTCGTCAACAAGATGGTCTATGCTGATAATGCGCCGCCATGGACTTTCGGCGCGGCCGATCTGATGCGCAATCTGGCGCGGCGCGGGCTGTTGTCCTGACTGTGGCGCCGCATGCGATCGACAACGATGTGCTTGAGGCCGCGCGATCAGGCGAGCCGGAGCGATATCTTGCTGCGACGCTTGCGCCGGAACCGCACCGTGCAGCTCTGATTGCACTCGCCGCGTTCAGTGCGGATCTCAGACGTATCCCTGTTATCGTCAAAGAACCCATGATGGGCGAGATCCGCCTGCAGTGGTGGCGGGAGACGATCGAGAGGTTCGATCGCGGCGGCGATGGTGCCACCGGTCATCCGATTGCCGATGCCCTGCGTGAGGCTGTGCGAGCGCACAATCTTCCGATCGCGCCGTTGATCGCCATGACGGAAGCACGTGCGTTCGATCTTTATCTGGATCCGATGCCGGACAGGGCAGCTTTCGACGGGTATCTCGACAAGACTGAGGGGGTGCCGTTTCTGCTTGCGCTCGGGGTTGCCGGCACTGACGCCAAGATAGCTGCACCATTGGCGGACTTGGGCAGCCGGACGTATGGCCTTGCACGATTGCTCGCCGAACTCCCGCATTGGCTGTCACGCGGCCGCAATCCACTGCCGCTCGATCTGCTTGCCAAGCACAATGTCGACCGCGACAGCCTCCTGCGTGGGCGCGTTTCGCCGGGTGTTCATGCAGCGATCGGCGACCTGTTGGCGGATCTCCAGCGTGCTTATGCACAAGCGCGGTCACGGTGGCGTGAACTCCCTCAGGCGCAGCGACCGGCTATGCTTCCCATTGCCACAATCACGTCCTATTTGGCGGGGCTGCAAGCGCAGTCCCGGGATCCGTTGCGGGAACCGTTCGAGTTGCAGCCGCTCAAACGGATCTGGCGGATTGGCCGGGCACATTGGCTGGGTCCGTGACCGGACAGGCCAGGAGGGTCGGAATGACAGTCTCAAAAGCGATGCCGATCGGGGCGATGCGATTTGGTATCGCTATTCTCGGTGCCTTGGCGGTTCAATGCGGAACCGCTGCAGCACAGACGAGCCCCGAAATCACGTGGAGGGTCACCAACCCGTTCCGTCTTTTCACGGATGCCGCCGATACGGAAATGCATCGGGCGACGTACGACGCACTCACTGAAGAGGAGCGGCGTACACCTGTTCTTGCTGCCGAGCGCGCGCTCGCGGAACGCCATCCGGACGGCTGGGCCGCGTCCATGTTCCGCAACATTTGCTGGAACGTCGAGAAGAACCGTTACACCTGCCCTGAGATCAAGGACTACGCCAACCCGAAGTCGCACCAGATCCAGGCGCGCATCATCGATGTTCCCGATGCGGAAGGCGTTGATTGCACATGGCTGACGACGCCGCTCGGCGGACGGCAGAGAGGCGCCTCCATCACCGTGCCGTGCGATACGCCGGTGTCACTCGAAGTTCCGTACCCGACGGGGGCGCGTGTATCCGTCGAAGTCGGCGGACGGCAGATCGCCGAGACGACCGCCAGAATCAAGGACCTGCTGATCGTCGGCTTTGGCGACAGCTTCGGCTCGGGCGAGGGCAATCCGGATGCGCCGGTGCGGTTTTCGCGCGAGCGCACCGCCGACTATGGTTTGCGGTCAAAAGATCAGCCGCTCGACAATCTTCCAGCCCGGACTGGCGAGTGGTCGGTGATCGGCGACAAATCTTTCATCCGAGAGAATGCGCAGTGGACCGATCAGGCGTGTCACCGCTCGCTCTATTCGCACCAGCTCAGGGCTGCATTGCAGCTCGCGGTGGAAGATCCGAAGCGGTCGGTCACGTTCGTCGGGCTGGCCTGTTCCGGCTCGGAGACGACTTTTGGTCTCTTCCTGCGATACAAAGGCAACGAGTGGGTGCCCAATCCGCCCGATGCTTCGCAGATTTCGGCCGCGGCGCAGGCACAATGCGGTACGGCTGAGGCGCGCGCGTACGATCTGCCTGAAGCCTACCACATGAATGAGAAGGTGCCAGAGCTGAAGGGCGGGCTGGTGCTGCGCAAGTGCGATGCGGAGAAGGCGCGCAAGATCGATCTCATCATGCTGTCGATCGGCGGCAACGATATCGGCTTCGCGCGGCTCGTCGCCAATGCCGTACTCGCCGACCAGTCGTCGCTGCGGAGTCTCGGCGGCTGGTTCGGACAAGTACACGGCTTCCAGCAAGCTCAAGCGCTGCTCGATGTCCTCGATGACCGGTACAAATCGCTCAATCGTGCGTTCCACAACATCTTGCACGTGCCCTGGAACGAGTCGGACCGTATCATTCTCACGGCATACCCGCCGATGGCCGTCATGGAAGACGGCAAGTCGGTTTGTCCGGACGGACAGGCCGGGATGACGGTGTTGCCGGACTTCATGCTTTCCGAGGCGAAAGCGCGCGAAGGCGAGACGGCGGCAGCGCGCCTGCACCAGATCATGAAGTCGAGTTCAAGGGCGCATGGCTGGACGTTTGCCGAGGCGCACCGGGCAGCCTTCCAGGGGCGAGGCGTGTGTGCGGGCTGGTCGGACAGCGCCTTCAACACGGCCGACGATCTGCGGATCCCACGCAAGGTCAACGGCCAATGGGAACCATTCAATCCGGCCGATTGGCGTGCTTATGCGTCGCGTCAGCGCTGGTTTCGAACACCGAACGACGCCTTCATGACCGGGCACTTCCATGTGCCGCAGTCGCTGATGCAGACCGTACTGAAGAACCAAGGCTATGGCTGGGTGCAGCTGTTGCTCGCGTCGACCTACTCCGGTGCTTTCCATCCGACCGCAGAAGGTCATGCGGCGATCGCCGACGCAGTCGCGGAACAAGCCCGCGCGGTTCTGGCGAGACATGATCGGGCGCCGGCGCGCCCGGATCGGCGTGCGAAGTCGGAACAGGATTGATCTAACCGGCCGTGTCGCGTTGAACCAGGAACGCGGCTCGCATCAAGTCGCGAGTATAGTCCTCACGCGGCGCACCGACCACTTGTTCGGCCGGCCCTTCCTCCACGACGCGGCCTGCCCGCATCACCATGATGCGATCGGACATCGCGCGGACGACCGCCAGGTCGTGACTGATAAAGACGTATGCTAGGCCATGGCGCTTCTGAAGGTCACGCAGAAGCTCGACGATTTCCTTTTGCACCGACCGGTCGAGTGCCGACGTCGGTTCGTCGAGAATGACGAGTTTCGGCTTCAGGGCCATCGTGCGCGCAATTGCAATGCGCTGGCGCTGGCCGCCTGAGAACTCGTGCGGGAAGCGGGTGCGCGTCGCCGGATCGAGCTGCACTTCGGCGAACGCTTCCGCCGCACGGCGATCGCGTTCGGCATAGGTCATTGCGGGCTCATGCACGAGCAGCCCTTCCGTGACAATCTCACCAGCCGTCATACGCGGCGACAACGAGCCGTAGGGATCCTGGAACACGATCTGCATATGGCGCCGCATGGGACGCAATTGCTCACGCGACAGCGGCGCAAGGTTGCGATCCTCGAAGCGGACCATACCGGATGCCGGCGTCAGCCTCAGCACGGCGCGGCCGAGTGTCGACTTGCCGGAGCCCGATTCGCCGACGACGCCGACGGTCTCGCCGCGGCGGACTTGGAGGGATACGCCGTCGACAGCGACAATGCCGGGGGCTGGCGTGCCGAACAATCCCTTTGGCGTCTTGAAGACGACGTGAACATCTTCCGCATCGAGTACGATCGGTGCGTCTGCCGGTGGCGGCTGTTTGCGGCCCTGGGGCTCGGCATCGAGCAGCATGCGCGTATAGGGATGTTGCGGATCGGCAAACAGTGCAGCGGTCGGACCGCTTTCAACGACCTCGCCGTGCCGCATGACGTAGACGCGGTCTGAAATGCGGCGGACGACATTGAGATCATGGCTGATGAAGATTACCGCCATGCCGAGGCGCTGTTTCAGATCCGCGAGCAATTCGAGAATGCGTGCCTGCACCGTGACATCGAGTGCGGTGGTCGGCTCATCGGCGATCAGCACATCTGGATTGTTTGCCAGCGCCATCGCAATCATCACACGCTGGCGTTGACCACCAGAGAGTTCATGCGGATAGGCGTCGACCCGATTTTCGGGATCGCGGATCTCGACCATGCGCAACAGCTCGATCGCCCGCTGGCGTGCCGCGAATTTCGACAAACCCGCGTGCTTTCGCAATGGCTCTGCCATTTGGCTGCCGACCCGGTAGAGCGGATCGAGCGACGTCATCGGCTCCTGGAAGATCATTGTCAGTTTCGAGCCACGCAGCTTGTCCAGCTCGGCAGACGAACTGCCGATGAGTTCAGTGCCGCGATAGCGCGCGGAACCCGACACCATGCCGTTCGATGCCAGCAGTCCCATCAGCGCCATGACGGTCTGGCTTTTTCCAGAACCTGATTCACCGACGATCGCGACGGTCTCGCCACGGCTGACGGCGAGATCAATCCCTTTGACGGCCGGCACGATGCCGTCCGTCGTACGGAAATCGACATGCAGGTTGCGGATACTCAAGATTGGCTCGCCCATCTCAACGATCCTTCGGATCGAGGGCGTCCCGCAATCCGTCGCCGATGAAATTCAACGCCGACAACGTCGTGACGAGGAAGATCGCGGGGAAGATCAGAAGGTAAGTCGCGCCCTGAATCGAGCGTGCCCCTTCGTTGATGAGTACGCCCCAGCTTGTCATGGGCTCCTGCACGCCGAGGCCCAGGAAGGAGAGAAAGCTTTCGAGCAGGATCACGCGCGGGATCAGCAGAGTCATATAGACGACAACGGGACCAAGAGCGTTCGGAATGATATGGCGACGAATAATACCAGATGTGCCGACGCCAAGTGCCTCGGCAGCAGCGACGAATTCGCGCCGCTTGATCGACAGCGTCTGGCCGCGGACGATGCGGGCCATGTCGAGCCATTCGACGGCGCCGACGGCGAGGAACATCAAGATGAAATTGCGGCCGAAAAACACGACCAGCAGGATCACGAAGAAGATGAAGGGCAGCGAATAGAGGATGTCGACGATACGCATCATGACGTCGTCGACGCGGCCTCCGGCATAACCTGATGTTGCGCCATAGATGACGCCGATGACCAGCGCCACGGCGGTGGCTAACAATCCAATCGCCAACGAGACGCGGCCGGCGATGAGCACGCGGGTCAGCAAGTCGCGGCCATTGGCGTCGGTGCCGAACAGAAAGTAGCGATGCTTCAGGGGAACTTCGACGACGAGCGACTTGCCGTCATCGAGCCGGGCATCGATACGCGGCGGGCCGAACATGTCGGTTCGATCGAAATAGGCAAGCAAGCGCTCGTCGATCGGTCGTGGCGCCGCAAGCGACAAGCGGACCGTGTTGCTGCCGGCCACGATCTTGTCTGCAGTTGCGCGCATCCGTGCGGCGACTTTTTGTAGCGCAGGCTCGATCTGATCGGGCAGGGGATAGGCCTGCAGCGACGGCCTAGCGCGGACATAGTCGGTGTAGACCTTGTCGTGCGAATGCCCTGTCATCCATGGTCCCGCAATCGATGCGAGCGTCACGAACGCCAGCCAAGTGAAGGCGGCTAGTGCCGCGCGGTTGCGCACTAGCCGTGCCCGCGCCTCGCTCCAAAGCGAGCGCCCTGTGATGGTCGTTGGCGAGTTGCTGATCGGCGCGCCGGTCATCAATGGCTCACTCATAGCGAACACGCGGGTCGACCAAAGCGTAGAGAATGTCGACCAGCAGGTTGAAGAGCAGCACGAAGACGGCAACGACGATCACGGTGCCCATGACGACGGTGTAGTCACGATTGAGGGCGCTTTCGACGAAATAGCGGCCGATGCCTGGGAGACCGAAGATGGTTTCGACGACGATCGAGCCCGTGAGCAGCGCTGCCGCTGCGGGTCCAAGATAGGAAATAACCGGCAGGGATGCGCCGCGAAGCGCGTGACGGACGACGACGCGAAGACCGAGCCCCTGCGCGCGGAGTGTCCGGATGTGATCGGCGCGCAGCGTCTCGATCATCGCAGCGCGCGTGAGGCGTGCAATCACAGCGATCTCTCGCAGCGAGAGCACGAGGACCGGCAGAATCGTGTTGCGGATGGCGCCGCCGCTCCAGCCGGCGACCGGCAGCCAGGCGAGCCAGAGGCCGAACACGATCTGGACGATCGGTGCGACGACGAAGTTGGGAATTGTGATGCCGATCGTGGCGAGACCGATGACGGCGTAGTCGGCGGCCTTGTTCTGCTTGAGCGCCGCGATGGCGCCGAGCGTCATGCCGAGGACGAGCGCGAGGAGCAGAGCGGACAAGCCGAGACGGATCGAAACCGGCAGTCCCTTCGCGAACAGCTCGTGGACCTTGAAATCGTGCATGATGTAGGACGGGCCGAAATCGAACTTTGCGAGGCCCTTCAGGTACATCCAGTATTGAACGTAGAGCGGCTGATCGAGGCCGTAGAGCTTGTTCAGGTTCTCCATGATGCGCGGATCGAGCGGGCGCTCGAGGTCGAATGGGCCGCCTGGCGCGAGGCGGATCAGGAAGAACGCGATCGTGACGATGGCAAAGAGTGTTGGGATCGTCGTCGCCATGCGGCGGAGGATGTATTGGATCATGGGCGGTCCGGTGTCCGGTTCGCACGCACGACGAGGCGATGGAAATGCCAGCGCAGGATCGGGTTGACGAGGCTATGGTACCTGGCGAGCAGACGTAACGTCGCGCCGGGTGTGATCTCGAACACACGGCGCCGCACACCTGTGAGGATCGTGCGCGCGACATCGTCGGCGATCCAGGTCCGGGCGGTTTGCGTGATCAACCGTGTTGCCGGTGGCTTGGTCTCGTTCTCGGCCGCGAGTTGCGGCGTGTCGGTGTCTGGCGGGTAGGCGATCGCGAGATGAATGCCCATCGTCATCAATTCGCTGCGCAAGGACTCCGCCAATCCGCGGAGGGCGAACTTGGTCGGGCTATAGGCCGTGTAGCCGTAGATACCGACCAGACCGGCGCCAGACGAGATCATCACGATTGAGCCGGAGCGCCGCGCGCGCATGGCGGGGAGTGCCGCGCGTATCGCGTAGAGCGTGCCAAAGTAGTTGACGGCCATCGTATCGCGGAAAGCGTCGTCAGGCATCTCGGTGAAGAGACCGGCGGCGGCGATTCCCGCCGATGTCACGAGCAGGTCCGGCGCGCCGTTCAGGCCGATCGCGCGCGAGATTGCGGCGGTGATCTGCGGTTCGTCGGTGACGTCGGCCACCAGAGCCGTGACGCTGCCGGACGGCTGCCCGCTCGCGGCTTGGATTTCGGCTCGTGCCTTCTCCAATTGCGCGGCGGAGCGCGCGAGGATGCTCACATGAGCCCCCTCGCGGGCCAGCTGAGCCGCCATTGCCTTGCCGATGCCACTCGAGCCACCTGTAATGATGGCGTGACGTATCGACGGTGCTTTAGTCATGGCGTCAGTTCGTACCAGCGCGAGGCGAAGGCGCCACGCAGGTTCGGCGTAAAGCCCTTGAGCTTCGAGGAGACGAGGTTCTTGGTCGAATAGAAGAGCAGAGGGATAACCGGCTGATCGGCCATCCAGATCTTCTCGGCTTCGAGCATGAGTTCGGCGCGCTTCTTGAGATCGGTTTCGTTATCCGATTTCTTGACGAGTTCATCGAACTTCGGATTGTTGTACTTCGCGTAATTCATGCCCTTGTTGTCCGAGAGGCCGAGGAACAGGAAGTTCTGGGGATCGGAGTAGTCGCCGATCCAGCCGGCGCGGGCGACGTCGAAATCGCCGCCTTCCCGCAGATGCGCGAAGTGCGTCTTGCCGTCGGTCGAAACGAAATCGGTTTCGATGCCGAGCGCCTTCCACATGTCGGCGATGGCGACGACCGTGGCTTTATTGTTGTCGGTCATGTTGTAGCGGATCTGCACCTTGAGAGGCTTCAGCCCTGGGCCGAAGCCGGCCTCCTTGAGCAGCGCTTTCGCCTTGTCCTCGCGGTCGATCGGCGACATCGCCTTGAAGTCCATCTCATGGGGCTTCGATACGTAGTTGCCGATGCCGGGCGGCACGAAGCCGTAGGCCGGAATCATCGTGCCGGCCCAGACGCTGTCGGCGATAAATTCGCGGTCGATCGCCATCGAGAGCGCCATGCGGACGCGCACATCGTTGAACGGCGCCTTCGACGTGTTGACGGGCAGATAGAATGTGCCGAGGTAGGGCGACACGGAGACTTGGCTGCCGAGCTTTTCGCGCAGGAACTTGATCTGGTCGGCCGGGATGTCGGTGGTGAAGTGGAGTTCGCCTGCCTGGAATTGCCGAGCGGCGGCGGCAAGATCGGGCCGGGGATAGAAGCGGACCTCGTCGATCTTGACGGTGCTCGCGGCATGGAAATTCTTGTTCTTCGCCACGACGATCTGGGCGTTCGGCGTGTTCTCCTTCAGTACATACGCGCCGTTGGAGACCCAGTTCTCGACCTTCACGAAGTCCTTGCCGTGCTTCTCGACGGAAGCGGGATGGACGGGGATGCCGGTCGAGTGGGTGAGGAGTTCGAGAAAGTAGGCGGTCGGGCGTTCGAGTTTGATCTCCAGCGTCGTCGCATCGATCGCTTTGACACCGAGATCATCGAGCTTCGGCGCGTCCTTCGCCTTGTTGATCTTTTCGGCGTTGAGGATGGGGTAGAGGATATTGGCGTACTTGGCGCCGGTCGCGGGGTTCATGATGCGGCGGAAGGAATAGACGAAGTCGTCGGCCTTGACCTGATCGCCGTTCGACCACTTGGCGTTGGCGCGGAGCTTGAACGTATAGGTCTTGCCGTCAGGGCTGATGGTCCAGCTTTCGGCGGCGCCCGGCACCACCTCGCCCTTGGCGCTGTGGATCACGAGGCCTTCGAAAAGGTCGCGCAGCAGGTGGGCTTCCGAGGTCGTCTGGGTCTTTTGGGGGTCGAGCGTTTCAGGGTCGCTGTCGTTGCCGCGATGGAAGACCGTTTGGGCAAGGGCGGGGGAAGCGGCGAGAACGGCGGTTGCGAGCAGGGCAGCGAACCGCAGGCGGTGGCGGTTTGACATGGGAAGCTCCTCTATCCGGGCGGCAAATCGATATGGCAGGCTCTGCCTGCCGTTGAGCCGACACTAAGAGGGACGTCCGTTCCTGGCAACGCGGATCGATGGCGACCTTCGCCGGCTGACTATCAATGTTCACAAACCAAAAGAGCCGCCCGATGAGGGGCGGCTCTCTCGTTTTCAGACCGTTAGGCCGACATCAGCTTAGAAGCGGATGCGGGCGCCAGCGGTGACGACATCGATGGTCTGATAGTCGCCGTTGTTCCAGTTGGCGTCGAAGCTGCGATAGCCGAGGTAGAGATCCATTGCGGCAGCATCGATGGTCTGAACGACGCCGAGACCCCACCAACGAACGGCATCGCCAGGTGCATTCGGGATGTCACCAACGATTGCAATGCCCTTCGCGAACAGCCAGTCGTCTGCACGACCGTATTCACCGTACAGGCTGGTGCGGCCGATGCCGAAGAAGTTCTGAGCGATACCACCCTGAACCAGCCAGCGGGTTGCGTCACGGTCATCCGTACCGGCGCCGCGGTTGGAGGTGTTCTTCAGGTAGTCGCCCTGGATGAACAGGCCGGTCGGCACGTGCATAAGAGCGAGCGAGCCGCCCCACTGACGAGTCTCGGAGCCAGCGTTGACAACGTTGAGAACGCCGTCGCCGTTACCTTCGAACTTTTCGTAGCCGATGCCGGCTGCGATGCGGACGCCAGAGAATTCGCCTGCGTAGCGGAGGTCCGCACCGAGGTTGCGGCCGTTGAAGCTACCGTTCAGGGTGTCGACCGAAGCCGCTTCAGCGATAGATGCGCCAACTGTGAAGCCAGCGAACGTCGGCGAGTTCCAGCGGATGCCTTCGCCACGGGTCGTCGGATATGCGCCGGCGTCCGTCATCTGGTTCAACGTCGGGCCGAACAAGTTCCCCGGGGTGCGGAATGCAAGGCCACCGCCAACGAGACCAGGCGAGGACGATGCAACGACCTGGATCCCAGCGAGATCGATGCCAGCGACGGCGCCAGCCGTGGTCAGACGACCAACGGTCACGCGGCCGAGAGAAGAGTGCTCGAGCCACCAGTTGGCGTCACGCATACGGAGAAGATGATCGCCGTTACCGGCAGCCGTATCTTCAGAGCCCTGCGAAACCGTGTAGGTACGGGCCTTGTCGGCGACGTCGATCAAGATGCTGAAACCAGCAGATACTGCCGGGCTGATCTTGGCCGAGCCAGAGAAGCCGAAACGGGTCGACGAGTTGGTGTTGTCGAGGCCGAAATAGGTATTGGAATCGACGCCGTCGTTCCAGTACATGATGGCGCGATTGACCTGACCAGAGACGGTCAGCGAAACCTTGCGGTTGCCCTTGCGTGCAGTCGTCGCCTCGAGTTCGGCAACGCGCTCTTCGAGATCCGCGCAGCAGTCGCCACCGAGGTCGGCAGCGTAAGCACCCGTAGACAGGACACCGGCCGCGGCGACGAGCGCCAGACGGCTAGCAGACTTCTTCAGTCCCCCGTACATATTGTTCTCTCCGTTTGACACTTTAAGCCACGAACTCAACCGCAGGACACTTTCAGGAAGTTACGCTGACGACGCATCTACCAGAGACTGTTACTCGACTGAGCCCAACTTACTTCTTTAACGAACCGGTCTGAGTGACAGCTGCGATTGCCAGTCGCTATCGACCGTTCCGGGATCTTGGATAGCGCGGGCCTTAACGAGAGGTAAAGACGCAAAGCGGTGACGGCCCTTCTTTGGAACGTGCATGTGGCGAGTTGGCCACTGATTCGAACATGACCTACTATGAACTGATTGCGAAATTGGCCATTGATGATTCGCTCGCAAGTTAAATCATGTCGCAAAGTCAGACATTTGGAGCTTGTCATCTGACGATGCGTGAGAGCTGTGGCTTTGCTTGGGCGAGCGGTTCGAGGTTGGCGAGAGTTGGGCCTGCCGACGCTCGGTCATCGGACCAAGCGGCGTGTGGCAGGAATTCCGCAGGATAGCAGCGCCATACGATAGCGATATCGCCAAGCCCCTGACTTGCCGCGATTTTCCGATCCGCTTCTGCGTGACCGAATTGCCAGTGGAAAACCCGTGCCGGCTCGTTGGGTCATATTGTGACGCACTTGCAACAGCGGCGCCGAAGATTTAACCAGTGCTGGTGTCCATGGCCACAACGGCGACCCATTCGCGTAGCTTGATGGTTCGCGGATCACGTTGGGGATCGAATCCGCGACCACTTGGCCTCTGCACCTCCAAAGGCGGCCCGGTGGTGGGAGGCGTCCTTGAGACAGGCAAGCAGACGGCAGACGAGCCAACGACAAGCAAGCAGACGGGTCATTCGGCTGCTCGCTGGGTCTGTTGCTGGTGCCGCGTTCATCGGTGTGGCCGGGCTAATCTTGTTTGCCGCCACGATCGCCCACTACACGCCGAAGCGCTCGGTTGAGACGCCGGCCGATGCAATCGTCGTACTTACCGGCGGCGAGCAACGGGTCCGCGAAGCGATCCATCTGTTTTCGCAAGGAAAAGCGCGCCGCCTGTTGATTTCGGGCGTCAACCGGGCGACCACACGTGAGGATCTCAAACGCAGGGCCGGGATCGAACAGGTGCTGTTCGAATGCTGTATCGACATCGGGTACGAGGCCCTCGACACCATCGGCAACGCGGACGAGACGCGCGCCTGGGCCGAAACGTGGGGCTTCAAGAAGCTGATCGTGGTCACGTCCAACTACCACATGCCGCGCAGCTTGGCCGAGTTGTCCCGGGCGATGCCGCGCACCGATTTGGTGCCGTATCCGGTCGTGGCGCGAAATTATCGCGCGGAGACTTGGTGGCTTTATCCTGGAACGGTTCGCATCGTCGTCAGCGAGTACATCAAGTTTCTGCCGTCGATCGCGCGCTTGATCGCTGCCCGGGCCTTACCCGGCGAGGCCGAGCCCACAAAGCCGCCTGAGACGACGGAGCCCCCGGCGCCGGTCGCCCCGAGCCTGATGCGGTCGCTGACGACCACAGCAACGCGGTTGACTAAATTCTGATCAAACCAGCGTTGAACCTGCGTAGACCTCAGGCGCCGTCTTTCTGGCCCCGGCCATAGACGTCCTCGGTCCGCTCGATGTCGTCTTCGCCGAGATAGGTACCGATCTGCACTTCGATCAGCTCGAGCGGCACTTTGCCGGGATTTTCCAAACGGTGCCATTGGGTTGCGAAAATGTAGACGCTTTCGTTCTCGCGAACGAGCTTCTCGGTTTCGCCGATGACGACCTTGGCGGTGCCCTGGACCACGATCCAGTGTTCGGAGCGGTGGTGATGGCGCTGCATGGACAGCTTGGCGCCAGGATTGACGTGCAATTTCTTGACCTGGAAGCGGGGGCCCATGTTGAGGCTCTCGAAGTAGCCCCAGGGACGATAGTCGCGCAGGTGGCTTTCCGGCTCGCGCCGCTTTTCAAGCTTCAGCCGCTTGACGATCTTGCCGACGTCCTCCGAGCGAGACTTGTCGGCGACAAGCAGGGCATCGGGCGTGTCCACGATGATCAGATCTTCGACGCCGATGGTGGCGACAAGCTTCTTTTCGGCATGGACATAGCAATTGTGGGTGTCTTCCATGACCGCATCGCCAAAAGCGTAATTGCCCTGCTGATTACGCGGCGCGAGATCCCACAGTGACGACCAAGCGCCAACATCGTTCCAGCCGACATCGATCGGCAGCATCGCGGCGGCCGCCGTTTTCTCCATCACTGCGTAATCGATCGAGATGTTGGGCGCCTTGGCGAATTCTTCGGCGTCGAGCCGTTTGAAGCCGAGATCTTCTGTGACGCGTTCGAGGGCGGCGCTTGCAGCGGCGAGGACATCCGGACTGAGGCGCTGGAGTTCTTCGAGGAACGTGCGGGCGTGAAGCACGAAAATGCCGCTGTTCCAGAAATAGTTGCCGGCCGCCAGATACTCGGTTGCCTTAGCGGTGTTGGGCTTCTCGGTGAAGCCATCGACTTTCAAGGCGGCATGCTCGAAGCCATCGAGGTTGCCACCTGCCTTAATATACCCATAGCCAGTGTGGGGGCCGGCGGGCTGGATGCCGAACAGCACCAGCTTGCCCGTCGCAGCGATCGTCGAGGCGCGACGAACGGCTTCGGCAAACTTTTCCGTGTCGACCATGGCATGGTCGGACGGCATGACGGCGATTACCGCTTCGGGCTTTTCGCGCACGGCAATGAGCGCGGCGACAGCAATGGCGGGCGCGGTGTTGCGGGCCACCGGTTCGAGGACGATTTTGCTCGGGACGATGCCGGCCGATTCGAGCTCGGTCTTGACCAGAAAGCGGTGATCGTTGTTGCAGAGGATGATCGGCTTCTCGAAGCCCTTGGCGGGTGAAAGGCGATGCAACGTCGCCTGGAGGAAGCTTTCCTTTTGGCCGTTGAAGCGGATGAATTGCTTGGGGTACATGGCCCGCGACAGCGGCCAAAGACGCGTGCCCGATCCGCCTGACAGTATCACCGGAAAAATCGTGGTCATTGTTTGATCGGTGTCCCCAAGGCTGATCAGTCAGTCATGACTAAGCGTTTACGCCGCGGTCCGACAATGAACTCTGCCGCGGACGGTGAATGACCTTCCAACCGCGACCGCAAATGTCAGTCGTATGCCGCACGCGAACGCAGGTTGCAACCAGCCGGCAATGCTCTGTTCAGATACGATGTGACGCGATCGCCCCCCTCAAGCGGCTTTCGAGACGAACGACTTCGGATCGTAGTTCAGCACTGGGGCGAGCCAGCGTTCGGCCGTCTCGATATCCCATCCCTTACGCGCCGCGTAGTCCTCGACCTGATCGCGCTCGACCTTGCCGACGCCGAAGTAATGGCTCTCAGGACGGGCGAAGTAGAGGCCGGAAACGGCGGAGCCCGGCCACATCGCGAAGCTCTCCGTGAGCCTTATGCCGGCTTCCTTTTCGGCATCGAGAAGGCGGAACAGCGTTGCCTTTTCGGTGTGGTCCGGCTGCGCGGGATAGCCAGGTGCGGGACGGATGCCCTGGTAGCGCTCGAGAATGAGATCATCGTTCGAGAGCGACTCATTTTTGGCGTAGCCCCAGAACTCGCGGCGGACGCGCATGTGCATGTGTTCTGCCAAGCTCTCGGCGAGACGGTCGGCCAGCGCCTTGAACATGATGCGTCCGTAGTCGTCGGTTTTCTTGAAGTGCTTTTCTAGCGCGGCCTCCTCGCCGATGCCTGTCGTGACGGCGAAGCCGCCGATCCAGTCATCCACGCCCTTTGGAGCGATGAAGTCGGCCAGGGCGGTGTGCGCCCGTTCCTTGTTGTTATCGCGGGCGATCTGCTGGCGCAGGGTGTGAAGGGTGGCGACCGGCGACTTTCTAGAGTCGTCGGCATAAAGCTCGATGTCGTCGCCCACGGCGTTTGCGGGCCAGAAGCCGATGACCGCATTCGCCGTCAGCCACTTCTCGCGGACCATGCGCCTCAACAGCTCTTGCGCATCGGCGAACAGCTTTTGGGCTTCGGGGCCTACCACGTTGTCCTTGAGGATCGCCGGGAAGCGTCCGGCAAGCTCCCAAGTCTGGAAGAAGGGCGTCCAGTCGATGACGTCAACGAGCTTCGAAAGGTCGTAGCTTTTGAACGTCTTGGTGCCAGTGAACGTCGGCTTTACCGCAGGAGACGCGGCAAAATCGATCTTGAACTTGTTTGCACGCGCTTGAGCCAGCGTGATGCGCTTCTTCGATGTTTCGTTGCGCAGGTGGTTGTCGCGGATCTTGGCGTACTCGGTGACGATGCCCTTCACATAGTCGGGCTTCTGGTCGTTCGAGAGCAACGACGAGACGACGCCGACCGCGCGGCTCGCATCGGTCACGTAGATGGCTTGGCCGCGCGTGTAGTTGGGTGAGATCTTGACGGCGGTGTGGACGCGCGACGTCGTGGCGCCGCCGATCAACAGAGGCACACTGAAGCCGGTCCGCTCCATCTCGGCTGCAACCGCGCACATCTCGTCCAGCGACGGGGTGATGAGACCTGATAGGCCGATGATGTCGGCCTTCTCTTTCTTCGCCACTTCAAGGATCTTCGCTGCGGGGACCATGACGCCGAGATCGATGACCTCGTAGTTGTTGCACTGGAGAACGACGCCAACGATGTTCTTGCCGATGTCGTGGACGTCACCTTTCACGGTCGCCATGACGACCTTGCCGGCGGCCGGTCGCTCGGTTGCGCCGGACGCGATCTTCTCGGCTTCGAGGTAAGGCTGGAGATAGGCGACGGCCTGCTTCATGACGCGGGCCGATTTCACCACCTGCGGCAGGAACATTTTGCCCGCGCCGAAGAGATCGCCGACGACGTTCATGCCGTCCATCAGCGGGCCTTCGATGACGTGCAGCGGCTTGTCGACGAGACGGCGCACTTCCTCGGTATCTTGCTCGATGAAATCGGTGATGCCGTGAACGAGCGCATGCTTGAGGCGTTCGCGCACGTCGGCATTGCGCCAAGCGAGATCGACTTCCTTCTTCTTGCCGGGCTCGCCCTTGAAGCGCTGTGCTGCGTCAAGGAGGCGGTCGGTCGAATCGGGGCGGCGATTGAGGACGACGTCCTCGCAGAGATCGCGGAGGTCCTTGGGGATGTCGTCGTAGACGGCGAGCTGGCCGGCGTTGACGATGCCCATATCCATACCCGCCTGGATCGCGTGATAGAGGAACACGGAGTGCATCGCTTCGCGCACCGGTTCGTTGCCGCGGAACGAGAACGACAAGTTCGAAACGCCGCCAGAAATATGCACGTCGGGGAAGCGCCGCTTGATTTCGCGCGCCGCCTCGATGAAGTCGACGCCGTAGTTGTTGTGTTCTTCGATACCGGTCGCGACGGCGAAGATATTCGGGTCGAAGATGATGTCTTCCGGCGGGAAGCCGACTTCGTTTGTCAGTATCTCATAGGCGCGCGAGCAGATCTCGACCTTTCGGTCCTTGGTGTCGGCTTGGCCTTTTTCGTCGAAGGCCATTACGACGACGGCGGCACCGTAACGCAGGCACTTTTTCGCCTGTTCGCGGAATTGGGCTTCGCCTTCCTTCATGGAGATCGAGTTGACGATCGCCTTGCCTTGCACGCACTTGAGGCCGGCTTCGATGACGTTCCACTTGGAGCTGTCGATCATGACCGGCACGCGCGAGATGTCGGGCTCGCTCGCGATCATGTTGAGGAACGTGACCATCGCCTTCTCTGAATCGAGCAGGCCCTCGTCCATGTTGATGTCGATGATCTGCGCGCCGCTCTCCACCTGCTGGCGCGCGACGGCGAGGGCTGACTGATAGTCGCCCTGCTCGATGAGCTTTCTGAACTTCGCCGAGCCGGTGACGTTCGTGCGTTCGCCGACGTTGATGAAGGAGGAACCGGAGGAGGTGGTCATTTCGATTTCCAAATCTACTTTCAGCACTTGCTCATTTCGTCATCCCGTCCCCAGCCGGGATGACGGGTGTCGGGATGAGGCACGCTACGCCGCCTACCACGATCACCCCATCACGAAGGGTTCGAGGCCGGAGAGGCGCATTTTGCGGTCGAGTTGGACGGGCTTTCGCGGCTGGTATTTCTCGACGTGCTCGCGGATGTGGGCGATGTGGTCGGGCGTCGAGCCGCAGCAACCGCCAACGATGTTGACGAGTCCGTCCTTCGCCCAAGGTTCGATCTGGCAGGCCATGTCGTGCGGCGTCTCGTCGTATTCGCCCATGGCGTTCGGGAGACCTGCGTTCGGATAGGCCGACACGTAGCACTCGGCGACGCGGGCAATCT
>JAPXTA010000011.1:0-57530 GCA_033812735.1 Hyphomicrobiaceae bacterium
CACGTGTGTCCCCTTAGTCGCCCGTCCAACGAACTCGTCATCTCGCGAGGGGCCGACATCCTCTTGGAGGACCGCATCCGGCCCGCGCCCGCAGCACCCCCAACCCTGTCAGTGACGCTCGAGACATCCCGGCCCGGTTGGAGGCGAGGACAATATGCACTCGGAGGTAGTATTTCGCCAGGTTATCATCTCATAAGGGTAGATCAGCCGTCGGCACATCACATTGTGCCAGGACGCCGGGATCCGCTTACAATCAGCCCGGCTACATTCAGTTTGCTCGGAGCGTCGACGTTCGATGGATCATGCACACGTGCTCGCGCTTTTGGCCGCGCTCGCCGGAACACCCGAGACTGCTCCGAAACCGAATGCGGCCGTACCGCCCGGGGTAACAGTTGCGCTGCAGGGATGCCCGCGCCCGCTACCGCCGTCCGAGATCGACGGCGTGACCATCCAATGCGGGACACTCAATGTCCCGGAGGACCGCACTAAACCGGCCGGGCGGCAGATCGCCATTGCCTTTGCCGTCATGAAGTCCTCGTCGCGCTATCCCGAGCCCGATCCCGTCGTCTACTTGCAAGGTGGTCCGGGCGGGAGCGCCGTTGGCAGCATTCCGCTGTTGGAGCGCATCTTCAAGCCGTGGCGCGCCCGCCGCGACGTCGTGGTGTTCGATCAGCGCTCCGCCGGGCTCTCCGGAGCATCGGTCACATGTTTCAAAGCTCTCGCCACAAACACACTCGCAATTACCAAGCCGCCATCGGCCAATGTTTCCAAAGACCTCGCCACGCCGGATGTCATTCCGAAGTGCATCGCCGAACTGGAAACCGCGGGCGTGCCGCTGGCGCTCTACAACACAACGGAGAACGCGCGCGACGTTCCCGTCATCGTTCAGGCTCTCGGCTACAAGACATACAACATCTACGGCATCTCCTACGGCACGAAGCTCGCGCTCGAGGTGATGCGCGTCGCTCCCGCCAACGTGCGTTCGGTCATCATCGACGGCGTCGCGCCGTCCTGGGTGCGGCTCTATAACTTGTTCGCGATGAAGACCGACGAGGCCATTCAGCACGTCGTCGACCAATGCGTTGCTTCCAAAGCGTGCAACGCGGCTTATCCGGACCTCGGCCGGATTTTTGTCGAGACACTCAATAAAGCTGCCAGCGGCCAGATCATGTTTCGCGGCGAGAAAGTGCCGGTTCAGCTGGTGCTGGCGCCGATCATGTCGCGAAACGGCCAGTACGATTTTGCGAGCGTGACGCCCTACATTCCCGCATTCGTCTACGAGCTTTGGCGCGGCAAAGAGATGCCGACGGTCGAGCTGCTGGCCAACAAGAACTTCGCTTTGCCGAAAGTCGGCGATGCCGATGTGATCAAGGCGACGGCCCGGCTCACCGGCGAGCAAAAGGAGATCGTGCAGCAAGTCCTCGACAACATCGCTATTTCCGAGCGCGCGGCCAGCGGCACGTCACGCGCCGTCAACGAACTTTGGAGTTCGGTGACGACCAGCCGGAAGGCAGGTCCGCTCGCCGGCACATTCGATATGGAGCTCGGGCAGGCCATGGCCGCCACGCTCAAGGGGCAGCAAGAGCGTTTGCAGGCAGCGCTTGCCGACTACACGGCCATGCAAACCGTGCCCGCGTCTAAGGAGCGGCTAACCGCGTTCGTCACCGCGCATTTCTCGGGCGCGCAAAGGGACCGTCTCATCGCACTGATCAACGGGATGTCCGCAAGCGAGGTCGATGGTTCGTTCGCCATCATACGCCGCGACAGCCATGCCGCTTTCAGACAGTTCCTGCACAATTTCTACCTCGACATCTACGCGTGCCAGGAAGACCGGCCGTACAATTCCTTCGAAGGCTATCAGGCACTCACAGCTGGCCTCCGATACCCGCACATCAACATGCTGCTCGACCCACTGGCTGGCGGATTCTTCGAGGCTTGCAAGGCCTTCAAGGCGCAGCCGCGCGACAATTGGCACGTACCGGTCGCCAGTGACATTCCGACGCTTTCGTTCGGTGGTCTCTATGACGTCCAGACGCCGGCGAGCTGGTCGAAGATTGCGATTGAAAAGCTATCCAACAGCCAAGTCTTCATGATCCCGGAGGCAGGGCATGGCACGCTGATCTATCAGCACTGCGTTTCAGAAATGGGCGTCGCGTTCATCGACAATCCGAAACGCAAGTTCGACAACTCGTGCGCCGAGAGCGTCAAGATCGACTGGCACATCGCGCCGTGGGTTACGGCTGCGAAGAACTGAGCGACCAGCGCCGGCCGTCCCGCCACATCACTTCGGACATGGCTCCCCGCCGGCCACGTCCGTCGATGATCCAGTCGCTTCGCAGTTCCAGCGCGGGCCGCCGGGGGGGGTGACGCTAGTGGTGATCTGAGCTGCGCCACATAACAATCACGCAGGCCTCATTTTGCGGCGCGGGTACCTTTGCACGTTTGAGCCCGATCCCCGTTCTCGGTTTGGCCGGTGACTTTTTCGTGGGCGCAGAGTCACTCGGATCGCCGCAACGAGAGCACCGCGAGAAGTGCGAACACAAGCTCGAAGGCCATCACAGCGAGATAGAGCACCACTGGTGTTCCATCAGCCATGATGCTGACGAGGCGGCCGGACGCGAAGCCGAAGAAAAGCAGAGCAACTGCAAGCAGGGAACTCCGTTGATGCTCGGGGTGCAACACACCGAGTAGGAACAGTGCGGCGATGCCGATATACGCGCCGCCGTAGGCCGAGCGAATGACGTGGAAATGATTCGTGGATGTCAGCGCGATCTTCGGCGTGTCCATCATCATCTGCGGCGCGATCAAATGCAGCGCGCCGACGACGAGCATCATCAGCCCAGCGCCGAGAAGGGTGAGTTTGGGCATGATGCTCTCCGGTAGACTCGCTCCTACCGCCTATATTGCTTCATGAAGGCCGCTCGATGCCAGTGCGGCAAACCCCCTCACACCAACATCACTTCGGACATGGCTTTCCGCCGGCCACGTAAGTCGATGATCCTGTCGCTTCGCAGTTCCAGCGCGGGCCACGGGCGGGGCCGGAGCCGGTAATGACCTTCTTGCAGGTCACTTCCATGTTCTTCGCTTTCGACCAGTTGGCCGCGTCGGCGCTGCGCCTGCTCGCATCCTTGACCCAAGCGGCGAGCGCCTGAGCCGATGCCGCGCCGATGTCGCGACCGCCGCCTCCGCCCACGTGTTTCACGCAGCGGGCTTCGGCCGCGACGGCGCCCAAAATAGTCAGCGCGCAGGTCAAAGCCGCGGCTGAAACTGAGTTCGCAGACATGTGGACCCTCGTGACCGTGGATGAAGCGCTGTTAGCGGCATGAAACGAAAGCAGGATACGCATTAACCGCAGCCATGCTGGCCTTGAACGGCGACACGCGCTAGAGAGGGCGCGAAACTTTATCATAGCCGGGAACGAGCCATGAACATCCATGAGTACCAGGCCAAGGAACTCTATCGCCAGTACGGCATTCCAACCGGCAAAGGGTTTCCGGCGTTCACAGTCGAGGAAGCCGTCAAGGCGGCCGAGCAGCTGCCGGGGCCTGTCTGGGTGGTGAAGTCGCAGATCCACGCTGGTGGACGCGGCAAGGGCAAGTTCAAGGAAGCGGCCGCTGGCGACAAGGGCGGTGTTCGTCTCGCGAAGTCGATCGACGAAGTGAAGACGTTCGCTGGCCAAATGCTCGGCAATACGCTGGTGACTCTGCAGACCGGGCCCGAAGGCAAGAAGGTGCAACGCCTTTACGTCGAGGACGGCTCAGCCATCGCGCGTGAGCTTTATCTCTCGGCGCTCGTCGACCGCGAGACCTCGCGCGTCTCGTTCATCGCCTCGACCGAAGGCGGCATGGACATCGAGAAGGTTGCGCACGACACGCCTGAGAAGATCTTCACGATGTCGATCGATCCGGCGTCGGGGTTCTCGGACTTCCACGGCCGCAAGATCGCTTTCGCGCTCGGCCTCACCGGCGACCAAGTCAAGCAGTGCGTCAAGCTGATCGGCAACCTCTACAAGATGGTGGTCGAGAAGGACATGGCGCTGCTCGAGATCAATCCGCTCGTCGTGACGAAGGACGGCAATCTGCTCGCCCTCGACGGCAAGATGAACTTCGATTCGAACGCGCTGTTCCGCCAGAAAGACATCGTCGCGATGCGCGATCTGAGTGAGGAAGATCCGGCCGAGGTCGAAGCCTCGAAATACGATCTTTCTTACGTAAAGCTCGACGGCCAGATCGGCTGCCTCGTCAACGGCGCCGGCCTTGCCATGGCGACGATGGACATCATCAAGCTCTATGGTTTGGAGCCCGCCAACTTCCTCGACGTCGGCGGCTCTGCGTCGAAGGAGAAGGTGACGGCCGCGTTCAAGATCATTCTCAACGATCCGAACGTGAAGGGCATCCTGGTCAACATCTTCGGCGGCATCATGCGGTGCGATATCATCGCTGAGGGTGTCGTCGCCGCCGCGCGCGAACTCGGCGTCAAGGTGCCGCTGGTCGTGCGTCTCGAAGGCACGAACGTCGACCTTGGCAAGAAGATCATGGCCGAGTCGGGCCTCAAGATCGTCGGCGCCGACAACCTCGCGGACGCGGCAAAGAAGATCACCGACGAAGTGAAGAAGAGCGCGGCTTAAGCGGCTTTTTCGATACGTTAGGTCAAGCTAAGAGCCATCCCGCGTTGCGCGGGGTGGCTTTTTTGTGCGCGTGCCAGAGCAAAACGAGTGGTGATAGGCCACACCTGGCACTTGAGTTTGCAACCCGCGCGTGCCGATCATGGGCTGTTGCCCATCGCTTCGAGCGCCCCGATGACCGAACTCATTTCAAACGCCGCCAGCCTTCGCGATTCGATCCTCGCTCATCGCGAGGTGATGGATCGGGATCGCCGCATGCCGCAGGCGTTGGCGGACGAGATGGCGCGGGCGGGCTTCTTCCGCATGCTCGTGCCGGCTGCCTACGGCGGCGGTGAAGTCAGCCCGGCAACATTCATCCAAACGTTGGAAGCGTTGGGCGAGGTCGACGCATCGGCGGCTTGGATTGCGATGATCGGGGCGACGGCCGGTCTCAACGCCGCCTACCTCGACGATGGCGCCGCACGCGAGATCTTCGGTGATCCTCGCCATCTCTGTACCGGTGTGTTCGCGCCGATGGGCAAAGCCCATATCGAGGGCGACACGCTCCGGGTGAGCGGGCGCTGGAAATGGAACAGCGGCGGACATGTTTCGCATTGGCTCGGCGGCGGCTGCATCCTCTATGAGGGCGGCAAGCCGAGGCTTGGTGCGGACGGCGCGCCCGAGCACCGGATGGTGATGTTTCCCGCAACAGCGGCGACGCAGATCGACACGTGGCAAACGTCCGGCCTCAAGGGGACCGGCAGCGGCGACATGAGCGTCGAGGACGTCCAGGTACCGGCGAGGCACGCCGCGCAATTGATCAACGGCGTACCGAAGGTGTCGCGCCCGCTATACGCGTTTCCGCTGTTCGGGTTGCTGTCACTCGGGATCGCAGGCGTGGCGAGCGGGAATGCGCGGGGTGCGCTCGAGGATTTCAAGGCAATGGCCAACGGCCGGCGTATGCCCAACGGGCGCAGCTTGGCGGCGCGGTCGTCGGTGCGATCAGTGTATGCCGAGGCCGTGGCGGATTACGGCGGCGCGCGCGCTTTCCTGCTCGATGAAGCCGATCGCGGGTGGGACGAGGCACAATCTGGCGCACCACTCTCCATCGAGCGGCGGGCGCGGTTGCGGCTGGCAGCGACCGCGATGGTGCGGCGATCGACTGAGATCGTCCGCCGTTTGCAGGATGCCGCCGGGGGGCCGGCCGTGTTTCTCTCCGATCCGCTGCATCGCCGTTCAGCCGACGCTCAGGTCATGACGGCGCACATGATGGTCGCGCCGGCGACGCTGGAACTGACCGGGGGCGCGCTTCTCAACGGCGAGGTCGATGCGCGGCAACTCTGACCGCGGTACGCATCAGGCCTTAACCGGTCTCAGACGTGCTGATTCGAGTTCCCGGCTTGCGTTTGCTACACATCGATCAAGCTCCCCTCGGGGCATGCAAGCAACGGAGGCTCCCCATGCTCGACCATGTCGGTATTCCCGTCTCGGATTTTGCGAAGTCCAAGGCCTTCTACATGACTGTGCTGAAGCCGCTCGGTTACGGCTTGATCGTCGAAGTGTCGTCGCCGGAAACCGGCGGGGCGAACCAGGCAGGTTTCGGGGCCGGCAAGCGGGCCGAGTTCTGGATCGGCGAAGGGAAGCCGCTCAAGGGTCGCGTTCACTTCGCATTCGAGGCGAAATCGCGGGAGGCAGTGCGGGCGTTCTACGACGCCGCGATCAAGGCCGGTGGAACCGACAACGGTGCGCCAGGGCTCAGGCCACATTACCACAATAACTACTATGGGGCGTTCGTGCTCGACCCCGATGGACATAACATCGAAGCGGTCTGTCGTTTGGCGGAATAATTCGAGTTGCAGAGACTCCGCATTATATTCGGCGGCGCCGGGACGTCAGTGACACGACTTGCGCTGCGACGGAAATAGAATACCGTGGTATTATAAAAATCGAAAACCGGAGCACCGCCTACGGCGATCTCCGGTCTCGATTAGTTCAAGAGGCTGGGTGTGAGCTTCGCTTCATTGCCTCGGTGCCCATCCGGTGCCGCGAGGCGAAATTCTACCCGCCGAAGAACGCGTTAGCGCTTCTTCGCGGCCTTCTTCTTCGCGGGGGCCTTCTTCGCAGCAGACTTCTTGGCCGGGGCCTTCTTTGCAGCTTTCGCCATTGGATTATTCCCTCTAGTGGAGTTGGTTTCAGTTTCTCTCTCAAGTGTCCGAGTGCATCGGACAAGAACAAGATGACTCATTTCATTTTGTTTGTTGACTTCGAAATTCAATTCGGACTCAGAAAATGGCTCCTTAGGCTGAAAGTGTTGCAGCCGATCCACATTTTTTGCTGATTTTCCAACTTCTTGCCCCTCGCGAGGTGTGAATTTAGGTTCTCAACACCCGCCAAGCGACTCTTTCGACGGCCAAAACGAGTGCGAATCGATTCGTTTTGAGCGCGAATCACCTGCCATTGATTCGGTTTTCGCGGCTTTCGTCGGCCGATTCGTGCTTCGTCAGCGATCATCCGCGGCTCGACGAACGATGATTGTTGGAATCCGCGCGTCGCTATGATGTGCTGTCGGCCAATCGATATCGCTCAGCAGGAACACCTCACGCATGGCGGCCGTCACGCTCGAAGACGTCAGGAAGACCTATGCTGGCGGCGTCGACGCCGTGAAGGGATTGTCGCTTGCGATCCCGAACGGATCTTTCACCGTGCTGCTCGGTCCGTCCGGCTGCGGGAAGTCGACGCTGCTGCGCATGATCGCCGGTCTCGAGACGATCACCAGCGGCACCTGCCGGATCGGCGAGCGCGTCGTCAATGAGATCGAGCCCGCTGACCGGGACATCGCGATGGTGTTCCAGAACTACGCGCTCTATCCGCACATGAGCGTCTACGACAACATGGCGTATGGGCTACGCAATCGTAAGACGCCCGAAGCCGAGATCGACAAGCGCGTTCGCGAGGCAGCGCAGATGCTCGCCATCGCCGACTACCTCTACCGCAAGCCGCGGGCGTTGTCCGGCGGGCAGCGTCAGCGTGTCGCCATGGGGCGTGCCATCGTGCGCGAGCCGCAGGTATTCCTGTTCGACGAGCCGCTGTCGAACCTCGATGCCAAGCTGCGGGTGACCATGCGGCTCGAAATCCGGCGGCTGCACAACCGGCTCAAGGCGACGTCGATCTTCGTGACGCACGACCAGGTCGAGGCGATGACGCTCGCCGATCAGGTGGTGGTCATGAATTCTGGCCGGATCGAGCAGGTCGGCAAGCCGACCGAAGTTTACCGGCGCCCAGCGTCGACGTTCGTCGCGACCTTCATCGGCTCTCCGGCCATGAACCTCATTCCTGGCACGGTGAAGGGTAACGGTGTCGTCGAGACGGCCGGGGGGCGGCTGGCGTTCGATCCGAAGCTATTCGACACCAAGCCCGGGCAGACCGTTCAGGTCGGCGTCAGGCCCGAGGATCTGCAATACGTGCCGCCGCAGGCCGCCAGCGCGGGCGGGCTTTCGTTCGACAGCGAGTTCGTCGAGGAGCTTGGCGCGACGCGGCTGTTTCACGGCACCAGCGGCGACGTGCCGCTCGTCGTGGCGCTCGCCGCGTCGACCATGAGCGAGCCGAAGAAAGGCGCTCACGTCATCGCCGAGCAGGATGCGGTTCACCTGTTCGACCCCGAGACAGGGAAGCGGCTTGGCCGGAGCTAAGCGGCCGGCCAGACGACTGGGAATTCGGGACCGCCGAACGGTTGGCCGGTTTCGAACTGGAGATGGGGGAACGGCGGCGAGGTGCGGCCAGGGCGCTTGACGAAGCGGGCATCGTCGCCGACCCAACGGAACGACACGGCGCGGCGGCGGTTCGTCGTGTGGTTCGCTGGCGCGCCATGAAGCGTGCGGAAGTTAAAGGCGACCGCATCGCCGGGCTTCATCTCCCAGCCCTGCACCTTCAGCTTGTCCTTGTTGGCTTCGACGTCGGGTACCGCTTCGCTCGCATCATTGTCATAGAGCGCTTGGCCGTTGAAGCGGTCAGGGCGGAAGGCTTTGCCCCACTTGTGCGAGCCGGGGACGTATTCGACGGAGATATCCCGTGTGATGTTGTCGAGCGGGACCCAGAAGCTCACAGATTGCTCGCCCTCGACGAGGTAATATGGCCCGTCCTGATGCCATGGCGTCTTCATGGAGTTGCCCGGCTCCTTCACCAGCACATGCTCGTGGAAGATGCGGCAGGTTTTCGAGCGCATCAGTTTGGCGCCGACTTCCGCCATGGCCGAATTCAGGACTGCGTCGCGATAGCCATCGTACTTTTGCCAGTTGCAGTAGTCCTGGAAGAACTGTGCCGAACCGTCGGCGGGCTTATAAGAGCGATTGAACTCGCTCGGCGCGGCCATGTTCTCCTCGACCGCTTTGGCGAGGCTTCCCACCCGGTCGGCCAGCAAGCCTGGGAGCAACACGACGCCGTCGCGCTGAAAGGCTTCGATCAGGTCTTCGGTGAGGCGGTAGGACATGTGTGCATCTCGCGATCTTTGAGCTGCACAATTCATCACGGCTACGGCGGGCTTAGCAATACCGCCGAGTGATTTTGCCTGCGGCCAATTCCAATGCGGCTCCGGCCTAGCGTAGCGCGAGCCGGGGCCGCGTCGGCAAAGGATGAGCTGCGGCCTAGCGGTAACTGCACCGACGCGATCCCGGCTGATCTCGCGCGCTCGATCGCCGGGAACGCAAGAGGATGGTCAGGAACGACCTATTTAATCCATGCGTCCCCGGAAGTGACGCTGCGCGAGCGGCGGCGCTATCCGGGGTCACGTCGGAAATTGATGCCACGATCGCACGGTACCGCTGCGAGCTCACGCCGTCGCCATCATCTCGGTCGCGGCAACGGCGCGTTTCCAGGCGGCGTAGCGGGCGTTGCGGTCGGCCTCGCTCATAGACGGCTTGAATTGACGGTCGAGGCGCCAGTGTTTGGCGAATCCGTCCTGATCCGGCCAGACACCGGCCGCATGACCGGCGAGCCATGCCGCACCGAGCGCGGTCGTCTCCAGGATCGTCGGGCGATCCACCGGGGCGTCGAGCATGTCGGCGAGGAACTGCAGCGTCCAATCACTCGCGACCATGCCGCCGTCAACACGCAAAACGGTTTCGGTTGCGCCGGGCCAATCTCGCTTCATCGCCTCGAGCAGGTCGCGCGTCTGATAGGCAACGCTTTCGAGCGCGGCGCGCGCCATCTCGGCGGGGCCGGTGTTACGCGTCATGCCGAAGACGGCGCCACGGGCATTCGGGTTCCAGTAGGGCGCGCCGAGACCGACGAATGCGGGAACGAGGATCACCTGCTGCTCGGGATCGGCCTTGGCGGCTAGCGGTCCGGTCTCAGGTGCGGATTGGATGATCTTCAGTCCGTCGCGCAGCCATTGGACGGCCGCGCCCGCAATGAAGATCGAGCCTTCGAGGGCGTAGGTGCGCTTGCCGCCGAGTTGGTAGGCGACGGTCGTCAATAACCGGTTGGACGAGGCGCGCGGCGTGTCGCCTATATTAATGAGTGCGAAGCAGCCGGTGCCATAGGTGGACTTCATCATGCCCGGCTTGAAGCAGGCTTGGCCAATGGTCGCTGCCTGCTGGTCGCCGGCTATGCCGCGAATGGGGATCGCCGCGCCGAACAATGCAGGGTCTGTCGTGCCGAAGTCGCCAGCGCTGTCGCGCACTTCGGGCAAGATCGCGCGCGGCACATTCAAGAGCCGCAGCAACTCATCGTCCCAGATCCCGCGCGTGATGTCATATAATAGAGTGCGCGAGGCGTTGGTCGCGTCGGTCGCATGCACCTTGCCGCCGGTCAGCCGCCACAACAGGAACGTGTCGATGGTGCCGAACGCCAAATGACCGTCCATCGCGAGTTGGCGCGCACCCGGAACGTTGTCGAGCAGCCACGCGACCTTGGTGCCCGAGAAGTAGGGGTCGAGCAGCAGCCCGGTCTTGAAGGTAAAAAGCGGCTCGACGCCATCGGCCTTCAGTTTGGCGCAGTGATCGGCCGTGCGGCGGTCCTGCCAGACGAGCGCGCGGTGGATTGGCTTGCCGGTGCGGCGATCCCAGAGAACACAGGTCTCGCGTTGATTGGTGATACCGATGGCCGCGACATCGCTCGCCTTCGTTCCGGACTTTTCGATCGCCGTTCGTGCGGTCGCGAGCGTCGTCGACCAGATCTCCTCGGCATCGTGCTCGACCCAACCGGACTGCGGGTAATGCTGCGCGAACTCCTGCTGGCCGACGCCAATGACGGAGAAATCGGGCGCGAAAGCCAGCGCGCGGCTTGACGTGGTGCCCTGATCGAGGGCGAGGACGATAGGCTTGGGCATGGGTCTGAGCGATCAATCCATGAGGACGGGCCGCAAACGTACGCGGCGCCCAGCGGGGAGGCAACACGCCTTCATCCGTCGGGCCCAGGCGTTCTGCCTTTCCAGGTCACGGCCGGACGGGTAGTCTCCCGGCACTGCCCCGCTGGCTGTCATGCGACGGTCATGGCGGTGGCCTAACGGGCTTGCATCTCAAGCAGAGCCCTTTTGGGAGATAAAGAATGAAGCCGAATTCGACCCTTGGATTACTAGCGGCGGGTGCCTTGGCGCTCTCGACCAGTACTGCGTTCGCGCAGATCGAGATCCAGTGGTGGCATGCGATGACCGGCGCGAACAACGATGTCATCGTCAAGCTCGCCGAGGAATTCAATGCGGCCAACAAGGAGTACAAGGTCGTCCCGTCGTACAAGGGTAGCTATCCCGACACGATGAATGCGGGCATCGCCGCGTTCCGCGCTGGCAACGCGCCGCACATCATGCAGGTGTTCGAGGTCGGCACGGCGACGATGATGTCGGCCGGCGCCGCCATCAAGCCAGTGCACGTGATGATGAAGGAAGCGGGGGAGCCATTCGACTCGGCCAACTACCTGCCGACGATCACGGGATACTATTCGACGCTCAAGGGCGAAATGCTGTCGATGCCGTTCAACTCGTCTTCGGCCGTCATGTGGTACAATAAGGACGCGCTCGCCAAGATCGGCATGAACGCGCCGCCGAAGACGTGGCCGGAGGTGTTCGAAGCGGCGAAGAAGCTGCGCGCTAACGGCTTTGAAAAGTGCGGCTTCTCGACGGCGTGGATCACGTGGCTCAACCTCGAACAGCTTTCAGCTTGGCACAACGTGCCGCTCGCCACGAAAGCCAATGGCATGGACGGCTTCGATACGGAGCTCAAGTTCAACACGCCGTTCCACGTCAAGCATCTCGAGACACTGGTCGAGCTGCAGAAGGACAAGACGTTCGACTATTCGGGCCGCACCAACACGGGCGAGGGTCGTTTCACGTCGGGTGAGTGCCCGATCATGATGACGTCGTCGGCGTTCTTCGGAAACGTTGCTGCCAACGCCAAGTTCAACTGGGGCAACGCACCGATGCCGTACTATCCTGATGTGGCGGGTGCGCCGCAGAACTCGATCATCGGCGGCGCATCGCTGTGGGTGATGGGCGGCAAGAAGCCTGAGGACTACAAGGGTGTCGCGAAATTCTTCACGTTCCTGTCGGATGTCGACCGGCAGGTCCGGCTGCACACGCTGTCAGGTTATTTGCCGATCACGAAGGCGGCCTATGAGAAGGTAAAGGCAAGCGGCTTCTATAAAGAGAAGCCGCACCTCGAAACGCCATTGTTGCAGCTCACCAACAAAGCGCCGACAGAGAACAGCCGTGGCCTGCGTCTCGGTAACATGGTGCAGATGCGCGATATGTGGGCCGAGGAGATCGAATCGGCGCTCGCCGGCAAGAAGACCGCGAAGCAGGCGCTCGACGACGCCGTCGCTCGTGGCAACCAAGTGCTGCGGCAATTCGAGAAGGCCGTCAGCCGCTGACGCGCCGCTGAACCGTGATGACAACGAAAGAGGATCGGGCGAAAGTCCGGTCCTCTTTTCTATTTGAGGACGATGCGTGAGCGAGCTTTATCAATTGAAGCGGCAGGCGGTCGGCGCGATCGCCGATGGGCGTGCCGTCGAAGTGGTCCCGATGACAATGGACGCCGCGCAGGCTTTAGGTTCGGCGTGCGCCACGTTCGGGCCGTGGAAGCACTACAGATTTGCTGCAGAGGACCTGACAGCGTCATTTCTTGATCATAGCGGCGGCAACCGGCCGTTTGCCGTGCGGGTCGCCAATACGCTAGCGGGCGTCATAGTGGTTCGAGACCCTTGGCTCGTCGGGCCGTATCTCGCCTTTCTCGGCGTGTTGCCTGCTTTTCAAGGCATCAAGGTCGGCGATGTTCTGCTCGGCTGGTTCGAGGCGGAAGCGCGGCGCGGCAACAAGCGCAACATCTGGCTTTGCGTCACCGGAGCGAATGAAGGTGCGCAACGTTTCTATCGCGCGCACGGCTGGGACGTTGCCGCCACGCTGCCCGATCTCATTCGCGACGGCGACGACGAGATCATGATGCGGAAGCGATTGACCTGAGCAGGCAAGAATCGGGTCGCTATTGCGCAGGCGAGGCGGCACCTTCGCGGCAGATCAGATCAACCGCGAGGAACTTTCATGACCGTCCGTTTCGTTGCACTCGACACCGCCGATGTTCGCCGCCTGCAGAAGGGTGGCGCTGATATCAATGGACACTCGCCCGAGCGTGTCACGCATCCGGGTAGCACCGTTCCGTGCCGTCACTGCTTAGGCCAAGTCGCAAAGGGTGATCCCTTCCTCATTCTCGCGTACCGGCCGTTCCCCGAGGCGCAACCTTATGCCGAGCAGGGGCCGATCTTCTTGCATGCTGACGCCTGCGAGCGCGGCGGCGGCGACGACAAGATCCCCGCTATGTTCGGCTCGCCGGAATACATCATGCGTGGCTACAATGCACAGGATCGGATCGTCTACGGATCGGGCCGCATCGTGTCGACGGATCGCATGACAGACGTGGCAGACGAGATGTTCCGCGATCCTGTCATCAAGTACATTCACGTGCGGTCGGCGACGAACAACTGCTACCATTGCCGTATCGAGCGCGCCTGAGCGCCGGTTCCGCCGCTACATCTGCTTCGGCAAGTACCGCGCGAGCAGGGCGATGCCGAGCGCGATCGTGCCAGCGACGATGAAGACGGCACCAAGCGGGAAGAACCAGAGCACAACGGCGAATATGCCTGGTGATACGAGCGCGCTCGCATGGCGAAAGGTGAGGAACACCGACGTCATGGCTGCGCGCTCGTAGGGGTGTACCGCACGCATGAAGGGCGTGTTCCCGGCTGAGTCGATCGCTGTCGCGCACCACGCTGCGACGCACAGCAACACGATTGTCGGCAGCGGGTGCGCCGATACGATGCCGGCGGCGATGGTCAACAGGCCGACCGCGACGAAGCTGGTCGTCAGCACCGCGCGCATCCCATAGCGGCGCGCGAACCGCGCCCAGATGGGCATGGCGAGCATCGGCACGAGACCGAGGGAGACCAGCGCGCCACCGATATCGGCTGGGTATCCCGATTGCGCGACGTAGATCGGCGCGTAGATGAAGAACATGATCCACCAGCCACTGCGGCCGAAGGCGAGCAGCCAGGCGAGGACAAGCCGCGGCTGGGCCATGAACCTCGGCACGAACCGAAGCGGGTTCGGGATCGCCGCCGGCACGCTCGAACTGGGCGGCGTTTCGGCGCGTCCTGGGCCGTGTGTGAGGTAGATAACCAGCAGCACGACCGATATGGCGGAGACGAGATAGAACGTCAGATCCGGTGCCACACGGCGATCGAGCGCGACGCCGAGCCAAGGTCCGACCGTATAGGCGATACCTGCCATCAAAAGCCGCTTCGATTCGAACGCCGCGATCTGGCGGCGTGGCAGACGCTCCATCAGAAAGATGTTGGTCGCACTTTCGAAGATGAGATTCATCACGATCTGGAGCATGAACGCGGCGATTAGCGCTACCGGGCTGCGCCAGGCGAATGCGATGCCACAGGCAATGCCGGCCGACATGGCGATCGTCATTGCCTGGCGCCGCGAAAGCCGATGCGTGACGATCGGGAGCAAGAGACTGCCGATCAGGCCGAAGATGCTGTTGAAGGCGTAGACGATGCTGACCAGTACCGCGCTGCCGAGAACTTCATAGGCGACGATTGCCACGACTGCGCTGAGCAGTGCGCGGACGAACGCCTCCAGCCCGAACAGCGCGAGCAGGGGAACGTAGCCTTCCAATTCCAACTCGTGAGAGTCGTCTCGCGTCTCTTGGCGTGGCATCGATCATCGTTCGGGGGAGAATGACGAATGTCATACTCGACCGCGGAGAGCGCCGGAGCAAGGCACCTGCGCTGCATATCAGCTTAGCGGCGACTACTTCTGGCGGGTGTGATAGTGGCTCACCACCTCGAAGCCGCAACGACTGTAGAGGTTTTGAGCTGCGATGTTGTCGCCGCCGGTCTGAAGATAGAGCCACGCAACGCCATTCTGCGCCGCGATGGCTTCGATCCCGCCGAGTACCGCTTGTGCGCCGCCTTTGCGACGGCCTTCGGGAAGGGTTGCCATGCATTGTACCGAGGCGACGCCGGCATCAACGACGGTCAGGCCGCTCGATATGGCCCGGTGGCCAATGTCGTATGACAAGAAGACCGCACTACTCGGAAGATTGGCGATCAATCTGGGCGCGACCTCCCGGCGATCGAGCGAAAGGCCGGACAGGTACGCTTCCATCCAGCCATTGGTCGGTTGGGTACCCACAGCGACGCCGTCCGGCAATGCCGCATCCGGATCGACGCGTTTGGCCATGGTCACATGGTCGTCGCCGCGGCGGTATCCGCGACGCTCCAATACAGCATCAAGGCCGCTTGGTGCGGCGACGCCGGTGATCGTGAAAACACATGGCGCGCCGCGCGCCGCGTAGCGCTTCTCGCATTTTGAAATCGAGCGCTCGATATCGTCGCCGGTATAGCCGAGGGCCGCCACCGAATTTGCGCGGATCGAGCCACCGGACGTATAGCGCCACAGCCAGCCATCGATCGGCGCAGACTCGAGCGCGGGCCAACCCCGGACGGCAGCCGCTTCGATGTCGCGAATTAGCGACTGACGATCAGACATTCTTCCACCGGTAATGATAGCGGCCCGCTTCGACGTAGCCGCGCCGTTCGTACAGCGCACGAGCCGCCGTATTGCCTTCGACGACTTGCAGGGCGCAGAACGTTGCGCCGTTTGCTGCCGACCAAGCTTCGATCGCGTCCATAATCATCTGCGCGCCGCCCTGGCGGCGGCCGGCGCTGGAGGTTGCGATGCATTCGACGAGGGCGACGCCTGAGCCGGAGCGCACCGCTAGGCCGGACGTCAACGGCACTCCGTTGCGCTTCAAAAGAAAGAACTGGCGCGGTTTTGGGACGACAGCGAGGACACTCGGCGCGGCGGCTTTGCGCACCGGTTCCAATAATTCGGTATAGACCGACAACCATTCGTCCGAGGGATCGTCCGCACTCTCTATACAATCGGGCATGGCTCTAGCGACGAGGCGCTTTGCCATCAACAGACACGGCTCTTCGTAGGTGTAGCCGCGCGTCTCCAACTGCTTATCGAGATCGCTCGGAAGGGAGATCGACGACACCTGGAAGTAGCTGCGCGTTCCTTCCGCACGATAGAGCGCTTCCACCTGAGCGATGGCGGGATCGGCGTTGTGCCCATCGAAGGCAAGCGGCAAGACCGAGTTGGCGCGCCGCGAGCCGCCACCCGACAGGCGCACCTGCCATCCATCGACCTCGACAACCCGGCTCGCTGGCCAAGCGGCAGCGGCCGCTCGCTCCATGGCGAGTACGTCGGCATAGGCGAACATTTCGGACATCGGCAGGTTTCCAACAGGCTTTTGGGACACATTTCGCATCTGCGCACGTCCGGTCAATGGCGAATCGCTCCCGTACCGATGGCCGGCTTTGGAGTTGTGGCACAAGGCACCTTCATCGCGCCGCATCCCGGTGGTAAGAGCCGATCCGAATCGGAGTTGCCAGGGACCGCCCAAGGACCGACATGGACAAGATCAACACTCAGATCGCACAGGAACTCGGTGTCCAGGTTGCGCAGGTGACTGCGGCCGTAGACCTGCTTGGCGAGGGTGCGACGGTGCCGTTCATCGCGCGGTACCGCAAAGAGAAGACCGGCGGTCTCGACGATACGCAGCTTCGCAAGCTCGACGAGCGTCTGACTTATCTGCGCGAACTCGAAGACCGGCGCGGCTCCGTCCTCAAGAGCATCGAAGAGCAGGGCAAGCTCACGCCCGAACTCACCAAGTCGATTATGGGCGCGCTGACAAAGGTAGAGTTGGAAGATCTCTATGCGCCGTACAAGCAAAAGCGCCGCACGAAGGCACAGATCGCGCGCGAGGCAGGGCTCGAGCCGCTGATCGATCAAATCCTCAAAGATCCGACGCTCGACCCGGACCAACTGGCGGCAGGGTTCGTGAATGCCGAGAAAGGCGTGGCGGACAATAAAGCTGCGCTCGACGGCGCGCGTGCGATCCTCATCGAACGGATCGGCGAGCACGCGCCGCTGGTCGGTGAGTTGCGCCAATGGATGTGGGATCAGGGGATCGTCACTTCGAAGGTCATCGAGGGCAAACAAGCCGAAGGGGCGAAGTTCTCGGACTATTTCGACTTTTCACAGCGCATTAAGGAGCTGCCGTCGCACCGTGCGCTTGCGCTGCTGCGCGGCCGCAACGAGGACATTCTCGATCTCGGTCTCGATGTCGCCTTCGAGGACGGCAAGCCGCATCCCGCAGAGGGCAAGATCCGCGTTGCATTCAACCTGCCGGACCGCGGCCGCGCGGCCGACAAGTTCATCAGCGATACGGTACGGCTCGCGTGGCGCGCACGTCTGTCGGTCGCCCTATCGGTTGATTTGATGACGCAGCTCAAAGAGATCTCGGATCGCGGCGCGATCAATATTTTCGCGCAGAACTTGAAGGATCTGCTGCTTTCGGCACCAGCTGGACCGAAGATCACGATGGGTGTCGACCCCGGCATCCGCACGGGCTGCAAGATCGCGGTGGTCGATCAAACCGGGAAGCTTCTCGACACGACGACGATCTATCCACACGAGCCGCGCAACGACTGGCATGGCTCACTCGCGGCGCTCGGTGCGCTGTGCATGAAGCACAAGGTCGAGCTGATCGCGATCGGCAACGGCACCGCCAGCCGCGAGACGGACAAGCTCGTCACGGAACTCATCAAGAAGCTCGAGGCGATGAAGATCGCCAAGATCATCGTCAGCGAGGCGGGGGCCTCGGTCTATTCGGCGTCGGAGCTTGCCGCCCTCGAGTTTCCCGGCCTCGATGTGTCGTTGCGCGGCGCCGTCTCGATCGCGCGCCGCTTGCAGGATCCGCTCGCCGAACTCGTCAAGATCGAGCCGAAGGCGATCGGCGTCGGACAATATCAACACGACGTCGATCAAAGTGCGCTCGCGAAGTCGCTCGATGCGGTCGTCGAGGATTGCGTGAACTCTGTCGGCGTCGACGTGAACACTGCGTCCGTGCCGCTACTCGCGCGGGTTTCGGGTCTCAACAAGACACTGGCTGACAACATTGTGCAGTTCCGCAACGAGAACGGCGCCTTCATATCTCGCGCAGCGCTAAAGAAAGTGCCGCGGCTCGGGCCCAAGACATTCGAACAAGCTGCTGGTTTCTTGCGTGTCATGAACGGCAAGAATCCGCTCGACGGTTCGGCCGTGCATCCTGAGGCTTACGAGCTCGTCGAAGCCATCGCAGCGAACACCAACAAGCCGGTGAAGGCGTTGATCGGCGATCGCGCGTTCCTGAAGTCGTTGAAACCGGCGCAGTTCGCCAATGACCAGTTCGGCATTCCGACCGTCACCGATATTCTCGCCGAACTCGAGAAGCCCGGACGTGACCCGCGGCCAGAATTCAAGACGGCGGAATTCAAGGAAGGCGTCGAAAAGATCAGCGACTTGAAGCCCGGCATGCAGCTCGAAGGCGTCGTCACCAACGTCACGGCGTTCGGCGCGTTTGTCGACATCGGCGTTCATCAGGACGGCTTGGTGCACATCTCGCAGCTCGCCGACAAATTCGTCAAAGACCCGCGCGAGGTCGTTAAGGCCGGTGACGTCGTTAAGGTGCGCGTCACCGAAGTTGATGTGGCGCGCAAGCGTATCGCACTGACCATGAAGAGCGGCACGATCAGCGGCGGCAAGACCGCGGGCGCGTATGGCGGTCAATCATCAAGCGCTCCGGCCGGCGGCGCGCGCCCACAAGGCGGGTCGCGGCCCGTCAATCAGAGCAGCTCGGGAACCCCGTCGGATGGTGAGAGCGCGCTCGCTGCCGCGCTGCGGCGTGCGAAGGAAGGCAAGCGCTGAGCGACTTGCGGCGGCTTTGTCAGTCGCCGCCACCGCCGTCGGACGGACTATCAGATGAGTCGCCGTCAGCTCCTGTGCCAGGGCTGGTTGTGTTGTTGCGCGGCTTTGGAACGAGGGCGCGGTGCACGAGCACTGCGAGGCCAGAAAGCAGCATCGCGTACATTGCTTTGCGCCACGACGAGCTTTCGCGGTCCGTGTTGCGCGGTTCTTCTGCCGGCGTGCGCTGCCGCTTGCCGAAGGATTGGTCCGCGCTGACGGTCATCAGCGCACGCTTGGCAGGTCGAGGTAGCGCATGCGCTTCAGCTCACGGCGCGTGCCACTGATCGACTGCACGATGATGCCGCATGCGAACGACAGCCAGGAGAGCTGCATCAGCGCGGCGGCAAGGATGGCGCGCGGAAATTTCGGCACGAGGCCCGTCTGGAAGAACTCGACGATGACGGGCGCGCCGATTGCGAGCGACAGAAGCGTCAACACGGCGCCGACACCGCCAAGCACGCGCATCGGATAGAGCGCATAGTACATCTTGGCGATGGTCCACATGATGCGGGCGCCGTCGCGGTACGTGCGCAACTTGCTCTTCGAATCGGCCGGACGCTCGCCGTACGGCAGCATCACTTCGTCGGTCGCAAGCCGCAGATCGAGCGCATGGATCGTCAATTCGGCTTCAGTTTCGAAGCCGCTGGCTGATGCCGGGAACGACTTCACGAAGCGGCGCGAGAAGGCGCGGTATCCAGAGAAGATGTCCTTGAAGCCGGAGCCGAACAGGCGTTCGAGAACGATGTTGAAGAGACGGTTGCCGAGGCGATGTCCGCGCCGGTAGGCCTTCTCGCCGCCGCCGTCGCGCGCGCCGACGATCATGTCGAGATCGCGGTCGATGACGGCGTTGACGAGTTCCGGTGCGCGGGTTGCGTCATATGTGAGATCGCCGTCGGCGAGCAGATAGATGTCGGCATCGATGTCGGCGAACATGCGGCGCACGACATTGCCTTTGCCGGGCAGGCGTTCATGGCGCACGATAGCGCCGGCTTTGCGCGCGATGTCTGACGTGCCGTCAGTCGAGTTGTTGTCGTAGACATAGATTGTCGCGTCTGGCAGCGACTTCTTGAACGACGCCACGACCTCGGCGATGGCTGCCGCCTCGTTGAGGCAAGGCAGGAGCACAGCGATTCGCGGCTTGCGCTCGGCGGCCAGTTTTGCCGTATCGATGTGCGGCGCGATGCGGCGCAGCTCGGCTTCGATGTGGTCGATGGATAGTGCGACGGCGCTAGACATGCGCGTAACTCCGCGGTTCGGCGGCTTCGGCTCGTGCTTTGGAGACGACCATGGAGAGAGCCGCGCCGTGCACGATGAGAGCGATTGGAAGTGAGGTCAGCTGCGTCAGTTCGCGGCTGACGAGCGGCGTCAGCCAGAGCAGCGCGAGCAGTGATTTCTCGTAGGGCGCGAAGCCGCGCTTCATGCCCTCGACGGCTAGGAAGGCGATCGCTGGGCCGAGCACGACCATGTCGTAGTTGAAGGCATAGGGCGTCGCGAGCACACTAGCGATCAAAAGCCCGGCGGCCTTGACGGCGTGCGGTGCCGGCGAGCGCCAGAGCCAGATCGTGACAGCGGCCATGACAACGATCACGAGCGCTTGCGCTACATAAGCTGTGCCGATGCTGCCGCCGAGCATGCGCACGGCCGGGAACACGCCTTGCAGCTTGAACCAGCCGGCCGCACCGTTTTCGAGGATCGTTTCGCGGGTGAAGGCGGAGAACGTGAAGAAGGCCGTCCAGCTCTTGACGCCGAACAGCGCCGCCGATGCGAGGACCGTGAGCGCGACCGTTGCGGCGGCAGCGGCGATCGTGCGCCAGCGGCTTTCGACGAGCAGCGCGATTGGGAGCAGGAGGCCGTACTGCGGCTTGTAGGCGACGAGGCCGAAGAGGACACCGGCGGCGATCGGACGCGTGGCAAGTAGCGCGAGGCCGAGGCCGAGCAGCATCGCGGTCAGCGCGCCGTTGTGGCCGTGCGTGAGGTTGGCAAAGACGGCCGGGTAGGCGAGGGCCAGCAGCACGATGAGGCGCGGGGGCACAGCGACATCGGCTGATATATGACGGATGGTGCCGAGGTAGAGCGCGGTCGTCGAGGCGACCCAGACGAGCAATGCCGGGAGATACGGCAGCAGCGCAAGCAGTGCCGCTAGGCTCAAGAACATCGGCGGGTAATGCCAGCCGTAGAACCACTCCGCGCCCATGCCGAGCAGCTGCTGCTGGTAGGGGCGCTGGATGGCGGGGTCGAAGGCTGATTCAGGGCGGCCTTCGAGGACCATGCGGCCTGATGACCAGACGTTGGCGAAATCGGTCCCGATGGGGCGGCCATAGGCGTCCAGCACGCCGCTCGACGTCGCCAGCAGCCAGACGACGAACGCGCCATAGCTGGCGAGCAGCATCAGGGCATAAGCCTGAAGCCGCGCCGGGGTCAGCCAGCGGCCATCTTTGAGGGCGTCCATCATTGAGCCGGGTTGGGGGCGAATCGTCCTGTACGGCCATGATCGGGGGTCTTGCTTGACGATCGGTTACCGGCGGCGCGGGGCCTGTAAATCGGGCTTCCGGCGTGGTTCGGGACCAGCCTTCGTGGTCCGCATTTTCGTTGGGGCTCGACACTGGACAGGGGGCGGGTCTGCCCCTATAAGGCGTGGCGTTCGCGGCCCGGAAAGACTGGTTGCAGCGACATGCCCGGGTAGCTCAGTTGGTAGAGCATGCGACTGAAAATCGCAGTGTCGCCAGTTCAATTCTGGCCCCGGGCACCATTTAAAACACCTGCAAAATCACGGTTCTAAGTCGGCATGGCGCTTGAAGTGCGTCTGTGGAAAAACCTAATAGGGTCCACATAGGGTCCACCAGCAACGGCAAGCTGGGCCGCAAAAAGCCGCAATGCGGGCTCTCAGCAGTCTACAGCCTATTCTCTTTGACGAGTTCCACCCGCCCCCTTCACATGCCAGTGGCGGCGATTATTTTACCGTCGGGCGCGTAGCAAGCCGCTCCAACCCGGGGGAGCCCTTGTGCAGTCTTAGGTTGCTTGTGTGACTGAACCACGGCGCGGCACTGAGCCTCAGTGACCAACACGTAAGTCGGGGCGCTCTGCCCCACTATGAGTTGCACCATCAGCAGAAAGTTCGCGGTGTTCATTGGGCCTCGGGGGTCAACAACACTTGTTGGTCGGAAGGGGAGAAGTCAGTGTTCTGGAACGCCCATACATTGCGAAGACGCACATGGTACCAGCGGAGGACTTGGCGGTACCGGGCTTTTTCCGCGCTGCCGATAAGTGCATCGGTTGCCTTGTTGTAAGCGATCGCGTCCACCGCGCGCATCGTCATTGGCTCTTCGCTAGCCAACATCAGCAAACGGGCGCTCCATTCCGCCTCTTCGATCTTGCCCGAACTGTCGCGCTCCATTTCGGAGAGTAGCTCGTAGTATCGGCGTTGGAGATACTGGTGGTCGCGTGCGAGCCCGCCGAAGTCGAAAACGAGTTGGGCCGTGGCAAGCACAACGACGGCAATCTCTAGCCACGTGTCGCCCACCCGCATAAGGTGAGCTGATTTTATAGCGGCCCCCGCGCCTAAGACTATGATCGCGAAACTCAGAACGCGATTTGAGAAGTCAAAGAACTTCCTGCGCTCTGTGTGGTAGAGCGCGTTTCGCAGCGCGTGAAATTTGGGGTTCGGGAATAAATCCGCTGCGCCCCTTGAGCCGGTTGCCACCCTACCCGCTCACTTCTTTGGTCCGGGCGCAGACGGTTTTGCCGGCGGGGCTGGGCTGGTAGGAACGTGAACTTGTGGCTTGGCTGATGGTGGCGCCGGCGAGGTGCCAACAGATTTCTTATCGGTCATGTGCAATCGCCTATCTACTTGTCAGAATGGTCGAGACAATAGGCGGAACAATGCGTCTCACAACCCGCAAGCGCACGGCGTCCACAACTTCTGGTGTGAGCTGGGCGGCTCACCGCCGCGTCGGGAAGCGATGCGCCAACGTGCGAGCCTGCTGTTGCCGCTGTTGGTCAAGACGATCCTTCGCGGCAAGCGCCGCAATGATCTTGTGTTCAACGCCAGCTTCGGAGCCCGGCGCGTTGATGTTGTAGATGTTCGAAGTGGTGCCGCCACCTCCCCCACTTCGCGCCATGGCAAGCGCGCGCTCGCCGGGAATGATCCGGCCCGCCGTCGAAGGTACGAACACTTCGGGCATGCGGCCCATGCGCTCGTTTACGCGCGTCGGCTGCCCGGCGCGAACGCCCCCGCCTTCCGCGTTCGCTGACGGCGGGAAGCCCATTGCCGAGCCAAGGAAGCCCGCAAGCCCCGTGCCCCCGCCCGTGCCCTTGATCGCGTCCATAAGCGGCTTCAGGATCAGCGCTTCGGTGATCGCCTTACGCAAGCCGTCTGCGAGCGTAATGCCCAAGTGACGCGCGGCGTCTTCGGCGCTTTCGAACTTGCCCGTCAGGGTCGAGCCGAAAGCTTGATCGAGTGCCGAATAGATACCTTCGTACTGTCGGCGCTGCTCTTCGCCGAGCCTATCGTTTGCGTCTTTGATGCGCTGCCCGGCTACTGCGTTCAGGTTCTCGCGTGCCGACTGGAATTGCTCTTCGGTGATAAGCTTGCGCTCGAGCATGTCGCTGTACGTCTGCAAGTCGTTTTCGTATTGCAGCCGGATCGCCTGGAAGTCTTCGCCGCGTGCGGTAAGCGCTTCAATCTCGAGCTGGCGAAGCTGGCCTTGCGTCTGCTTGCGGATTTCGAGGATCTTTGCAGCGGTGGCCGCTTCGGTGTTCTGCCGCACCTTGGCGAACTCGGTCGCCGACATGGCGCCTTCCGCTGCGACGCGCCGCGCGGCCTCGATCGCCTGCTTGCCTTCAAGCTGGGCGACTTTGAACAGCTCGCCGCGGGCCGCCGCAAGCTGCTGTATCGACTGCATTACGGCGTCAGCGCCGCGGAAGTCTGGCTTCTGCTGAAGGTCGTAGCCGTCTTTCGCCTTCGCCGCCTCTTCGCGGAATTTCTTAGCCCCCGCAAGCGCGACGGCGAAGCCATCGGCTAAACCCTTCAGCCGTTCGGAACTCGCCGCTTCGGCGGCGAGCGAAAGTGAGCGTGCAAGCTCTTTAGTTTGGGCGGCGGCCTTTTCGGCGTCGGATGCGTACCGGGATGTTTCGCCGCGGGCGATTGCCAAGCGATCTGCTGTCAGCTCGAGTGCTGGAGCTAAGAGGTTCGCAAGCCCGTTCTTCGCGTTGGCTGCCATAATTTCAATTTCGGTGCCAAGCGCCTTCGACGCCTTTATGGCGCGGTCGCTGACGTTCACAGCGTACTTGTCAGCTTCGGCCCGCATTTCGGCAAGCCCGGCCGCGCCCTTCGACAAGATCGGAAGCAGCGACACGCCGGCGTCGCCGAAAGCCTTTTTCGCGAGAACGGCCTTAGCCTCTTCGCCGTTTACGCGGCGGATCGCTTCGGCGTAGACCTCCAGCGCTTGTTCGGTTGTCTTTGTGGCGGCGAGCTGAGACGCCAGCGCCGGCGCGGCGAACTTCAGTGTCTCGTACAGCTCACCCATTTTCGAGCGTGCCAGTGTCGCAGTCGTAGCGAATTGCTCGAGCGCTGGCCCGAGATCGCCCGTAAAGCCGTTGATGCGGGCGCCGCCGGAAAGCTGCTGAAGCTGCTGTGTGGTGAGCCCAGCCGCACGCGCCGTTCGCTCCAGCGCCGCGGCGTCTGCGATCGCCTGCTTCGAAAGCTCATATCCCTTGTAGATCGCAGCAGCGGCGGCGAGCGCACGAACAGCGCCAACGGCTAGCTGGGCGCCGGCCGCAAGCCGCCCGCCGGCCGCTTCGCCCGCGGACCTAACGTCACGGGCAAACTCAGACGCCTTCGCGCGGCCCTGTTCAAGCTCACGCTTCAGTGGCGCCAAGTCGGCGCCGAACTCGACATTCAAACGCCCGGCGTTACCTTCTGCCATTCGTGCACCCTCGATGTCTTTCACACAATCATTGAGTGCGCCGCCCGAAGTTCGCAAACTCGGTACACTGTGGACGAACCGTAGGCTTAGATTTCCGACTCAATCCGCCGCCTGTAATCTGCGCTCCATCGGAGGCAGAGCGGATGAAGTACGAAAGTTTCAGGCTAGATGGCCAGTTACTGGGCGTGGACAACTGCCCGCACTGTGGTGCAACACATCCCGTGCTCGTCCGTCTCTGGATTAGTGACGGGTACATTCCGAACGCTAGTGGGGCAAACCACTCCAAGTGGGCCGCCTACGGGTGCACTACTTGCGGAGGCGTAGTAGCAGCAAAAGGCCGAACGAATGACGGGACCGCATATCCGTACGTCGAACGCCTTTTTCCCGATGCCTGGGAGCCACACAGGTCAATCCCGCCCGCTGTAGCCACCTATCTTCGGCAGGCGAGATCCACCCTATCTAGCCCCGACGCTTCTGTTGTGATGTCGGCTTCAAGTATCGACGCTATGCTGAAGCACTTCCAGCTTACCAAGGGGTCGCTAAATGCTCGTATCGATGAAGCGGCTACTGCAGGATTGCTCGCAAAGAATATGGCTGAGTGGGCACACCGGGTCCGGCTGGATGCGAACAATACGCGACACGCTGATCTCGCTACGCCGCATATGTCTAAGAGCGATGCTGAACGGGCGTTCGCGTTTGCGGATGCACTTGCGACATATTTGTTCGTGATTCCCAGCCGCATGCCTCAAATCGAAGATCCGCCACCAGCAAAGGCCTAGGCAGGCCCGCAAAGCGCCTCAGTGGCCTCATCGATATAGACATTAACCCGCACGCCGCCGGCGTCGTTATGCGGCTGTCGGTTCTCCCGCCACCTCTCCGGCTGGCGGTTCTTCAGCCAATAGATCCCGGCGGTAGTCTCAGGCGGGAAGTATTCGGTGCATTCGACGCGCACCACCTGTCCGCGCTTCGCGTCGAAGAAGATCTTCTCAGACTTTCTGCGGAAGCCGATTGCGCGGCGGTACAGCGCACGAACTACAGCGGCGTCAGCTTGGCCCTTGCCCCGCTTTAGGGCATCCCGAAATTCCGGCTCGGATTTCTTCCAGTTGGCGATCGTCCCCAGTGCGACGTCGAAGGCTTCGGCCAGCTGTTCGTCAGTCGCGCCCAGCAATGCCATGCCGAAGGCGATCTTCACGAACTCGGGTTTGAACTTTGTGGGGCGTCCGGGTGACCGACATACTTTCGATTTCACTTTGCGCACATCCTTGCATGATTTCACGCCGACACTTTCGTAAGCCATCTTTCTGTGCAAATTGAGCGGTCCTACCCGACGGAAGGTGTCAGACCCCTATGGTGCCGGTCCTTGCAGTTCCCTTGATTAGATATGCCAATCTACCGGAGGCCGATCGAGAGGGCGTGCGAGAGCTGGAAGTTCAATTACGCCAATTGGGCCACTATGTTGATCGTTATGCGGCTGCCCGAGATCTATTCGAAAGCTCAATGTCTTCTCGCAAATTGGACTGGGCTTCGATCGCGATCAGGGACGCAGCGATGACGGTATGGCACTTCAAGAAAGTGCTCAATGAAGGTTTCGTTACGAGACACTGCAGACAGTTTGGAGTTGAGCTTAAGAATGGGGGAGAGCTGGCGGAAGCTCGAAAGCATTTCAAGGAGAGATTTCCTGACGCCGACGACGCGCGGCACGCTGAAGGCCACTCAGCCGAAAAAGCGCTCAATGCGGCGGCCCGTGAAAGGAATTCGGTGTCGGGGCCTTTTACCGCCCCGGGCATCACTGCAACGGAGGGCGCGAAGCGCATCAGGATTGAGGGGCTGGTGGTCAACGGCATACTCGTCAACACCCACAAAAGCGCGCATGAGGCCAGCGCCAAGATAGTGCAAAGCTCGCTCTCCAGTGCAAACGAAGACGTGCTGGTCCTAATCCGCAACACAGTGGCGTCAGGTTTTGTTCGCGCCGCACGCGCCTTTGGCGCTGTCGAGTAGGTTTCGGGTTATCGGTACGCGCCGCACGCGGGGCACGTCCGTTGAGACATCGGCAGCGTCGTATCGAAAGCATCGCGCGAACGCAGAAAGGCACCGCCGGCGCGCGGCGGTATAGGTCCGGTTGATCCTTGGATCTCAGATTGAAGGATATCGCGAAGACGATACCGAACCATGCGCCGGAGCTTCACGTAGGGAAGCCCGATCTGGTGGCGGCGATTGTTGGCTAGCGTCTGCACCTCGATCTTCCAGCGCTGGGCTAGCTCTTCGGGCGTTAGGAAGATATCGCCGATCAACTCGAGAACTCCGGCGACGACTTCAGAGTTCTCAGCCTCACGAAGAAGGATGGCCGGCAACGGAACCGCGTGCGATCGCTTCGGGTCTGACTGCGATCGCAGGGCCACGGCTGTTCCGTTTCGTCTGGTCATCGGTACTCGTCTCCACTTTGAAGTTGCGCACCATAGGAGGACGCCAGGGTATGGCAAGGATCTCGCCGGCAACCGGAATTGCCGTGTGGTATGTCGTCAGGCGCAATGTGCGTTATTTGCGTGATTTCGCAAGTAATGTGCTCTGCGTCTGTTACTTTTGAGCCGCAAAAGCCTACTTCTCAGCGCAATCTACGCGTTTCTGCCTGCGTCAATCGGACGCCGGTCTGTGCAGCTCGCGAAGCAGCGTTTCGATATCCGCGCCGCGTTCGCTGAGAAGCTTCGCGATCTCTCCGGCGACGCTCTCGGGCACTGGCGATGTGCCGGCAGCCCAGCGCCGCACTGTACGATCCGCGACGCCGAGTGCGCGGGATAGTTCCGACTGCCACGACGCGCCGAAGAGAGCCTTACCGCAGCGCCCCAATAGTTCCGGCGTCATTCTTCTTCCCCTTGCGGCCACGGTTCGTGCGGAACGCCTTATCGAACTGCCGCTTGTAGATTGCTTCGAGCTTCTTCGATAGCGCGGCGCTGTCCGGCTGGAAGCAAACGTCGGTCTTGCTTTCGGCAGTGTAGATCTCGCCTTTCGCAGCTGACACGCGTTTGATGCGCCTCTTCTCCGTTGCCGCGGTCCGGAAGTCGCCGTTGCTGTAGATCTTGGTGACGGTCGTATAGCCGCCACGCTCGAGGTGCTTCGGCACATGCCACCAGATGCGAGCGCCGACGGAAAAGATATCTTTGCTTGCCATGTTCGCCGGGCCTCCAGCCCTTGCTTCGATCGGCCCAGCGCCAATCTTTATGTCCTAATATTAGGACAATCCGGTTAAAGAATAGTTTCATGGCCAGGGCCGGCTGGGGGTCAAACGCGATCAGCCGGCCGCCGGTCTCATGCGACCAATTCGAGCTGCGTTCCCTTTGCCGTACTTGTTCGGGCAACCCGGCCACCAGTGGACAGCTTTTCGAGCGCCGCGTTCACGGAACCGACGCTGACGCCCAGCGCCTTTGCGATCTCACGCTGGGAACCGAACAACCGGCCGCCACGGTCGCGAACAAGCTGAACGATGCGTTCAGCGGGATCGTCTGGGATTGACAAGACGTGCGGCGCCGGCGCGGCTGCAGGCTGTTCGGTCGTTAGTTCAGTTGCAGCGGCACGTTGGACTTGCGCCGTCGATCTCGGCGGATCGACGATCTGAACGCATTTGCGCGCCGGCTCGCCCGCTGCAGCTTGCACCAGCACTACGGAGAAGAGCGCTCCAACTTCGAGCGCGATCACTCCCACCAGAACCAGCCAATCACCAAGGCGCTGAGCTTCGACTTGAACGCCGAGCGCACGGAAGTAAGTCGCAAGCGCGACTGCTGATGGATCGGCGACGCGCTCAGACGTGCTTGTGCCTTGCGCCGAAGCGGTTGCCTCGAGTTCCGCAATACGAACCCCGAGAACGGCGCGCCGATCAGATCGAGCCGCTTCGGCTCGGAGCGTTGCCACCTCCCCACAGATCGCTCGGAGCTTCGGATCTTCAAGCGGCGCTGCGCACCTCAGCAGCTTCGGGTTTACAAGTTTTGCGTCGATCAGCGGCTGGACCTCAGCGGGGCTCCTGGCTTGATGCGTGGCGGCCAGTTCAAGCCGAAGGCCTTCGAGTGCCTTCCTTGCGTCGGAAGCAGCCTGTGACGTCCCTACGCGTTCTGAGACCCCGTCCGAGCGGGTGCGCGCCATTAGCTGCAGACTTGCTGTCAGACTGTAGGCCACGGCTACGACAACGAAGAGCGACAGGACGGCCACCCGCCCAAAGTGCCAAGAGCGCAACGCGCCGCCGATCGCGTGGACGGCCAGAGGCTTTGCAAGCTCGAGGCCCAGCGCGAAACAGACTGCGAAAACAATGAGCGGCCACCACTCGTGTCGGTTCACGGACCACGTGAAGTAGGCGGCGAAGCCGGCGCTTGCAGTTATCAACAGGGCCGCCGCTATGACGGCCGAAACTTTCCAGATACTATTCAACATGGCGATTGCCTCGCTACCCGGGGTGATGCCTAGGCCTCGTAAGCTGCTCCAACAGCTTGCGGGGCCGCCGTCTTTTTACGGCACACAAATAATAGAACCAAATCCGTAACGGTAACTTTCACCGCCTCATAAACCAGCGACGATACGGATTAGAGTTGCCACTAATACTGAATTGATATTCGAAACTCTTTCTTTTGCTTGCGCCGGCCCTAGTAGTGCCGGCGGCTACGCGGTCGCCGTGCCTACGTAGTAGGGAGAACCGCGCGCACCGCGCACTAACGTGGCAACCTCTTGTTTTTGCTATTGTTTTTTGATGTTGCGCGGTTCGCAGACCTACCGCGCGGCGGATGGAACCGCGCACCTCGTTTAAGATGCTGTTTTTGTTGCTCTTTTTTGCTGTGCGCGGTTGTTTCGTCGGACCGGTCAGCACCGCGCGCACCGGGAACCGCGCCAGCATCTATCTCTGCTCCGATCTCGCTCATAGCTGGAGCGGCGGGCATCAAAAGTTTCGTGCTGGGCGCCCAGTGCTTCGACTGTTTCGACCCGTGCCCGCGAACCTCCACAGCGAGTTCGCCGGTGCGCTCCAGATCCTCGAGGGCGCGCTGGGCATCGTCTTTCGAGATACCCAGAGCGGTGGCGACAACGCCGGCAGCGCTGGGTGTTGATCGCGGCCTGCAAGGGAACGATCCGGCCGCCCAGCGCTCGCCGCACTGCCAGTTGGCGATCAGCGCGGCGCGAACCTTCGCCACAAGCTTGGACCCGACGTCTTCCACGGGATCTACGACACACGAAGTGATGCGCTCGCCATCGGCGTCCGCGATCGGCGAGCCGTCATCGGCGAGCACTGGCAGCTTCTTCAGCCTGAAGTCACAGATGTGACCCTCTTCGCCGTCTTTCACTTTGACGGCGTGGACGGTGCGGACGTCGGCAGACTTCGGCGCCTTGCGCGCGCCCGGGGTGTCATCGTCGCCCGCCCGGCTTACCCTGAAGATGAAATCAGCCGCGCCATTCAGCGCGGTACTGCCGCGCATGTCGCCGCCCTTGTTCTCGTGGTGGATGAGCGCCACCGCGGCGCCTGTTAGCTCTGCGAGCTTCCCGGCCCGATCACGCACGAAGGCTGAGACGATATCGGCATCATTCTCGGATTGGCCGGCCAGTGCGCGTGAAAGCGTGTCGATAACTATGAGGCCCACCGGCTCGCCGCAAAGCTCTGCCAGCTCTTTGGCCGCCGCGACAACTTCGGCCAGACCTCGATCGCCGGCGGCCCCTTGCGTCAGTATCACGTCGGCGCCTCTGGCCGTGCGTTGAAGAAAGCCGCCGTGCTGTCCGTACTGCTGCTCAGCCAGCTTCGCGCGGAGATCCAGACCGTCTACGCCCTCGAGTGCCACATATAGGACCGGTGCCTTACGGGTTCGCCGGCCCATCCAGAACCGCCCCTGAGCGATGCACCATGCGAGCTGGAGCGCCAAGAAAGTCTTGCCTGCACCCGGCGCCCCATAGATCACGCCGACCGTGCCGCGCGGGATGGCCCCTTTCACCAACGCTGCGTTCTGCCGCTGAACGATCTCTTCAGGCTGTGTCGCACCCAGCGCCACGAGCCGGCTACCGCGCGCAAGCCCCTCTCCGCCGTTGCCCGTCGAGAGATCGACCGGGCGAAGTGCGTCACGCCCCCACATGCTTTGCGCGTTGTCGTAGGCGCTGCGAACCGTCTTGCGGATTTCTTTTTCGTCAAGGTCGCTCGCGAATTTTTCGGCGACGTGTTCGGACATAAGAGCAAGGGCCGTGTCACGCGTCACGCCGAAGTCACGTATCTGGGCGGTTCGCTTATACAGCGTGGCGTTACCTTCGCCTTCGGGCACGTCAGGCAGCGCTTCGAGATACCGGCGGCAACGAGCTTCCGCCCCGTCCAAATCTTCGGCTTGCTCGCTCGCTACAAATTCCGTGCGCTTACGGGCGTCCATCGTCACGTGATTGGGCGCGATCGCCGGAGCTAGAAGCTGCCGAAGGGCCGCCGGGAGCGGAGCGAACCCCAGATCCTTCAGTACTTCGTATTTTCCGCGATCAGTAACCGTGCCCGGCGCGACGACTTGGCCGCCTTCGCCGCGAGTGTCTACGCCCGGCGCGACAGCAACTAGCGTGCGCACCGGTTCGTCTGACGTGAAGTAGAGGTGTCGGCCACCACTGGGCGTGCGCACTTGCATCGTCTCGATCGCGTCGGGATCAATACCGGCAGCGCGGAGCGTGGCGAAGCCGTTTGCACCCTTCGTGTCGAGATCCACGACAACGAGGCGCTGCCCGGTCGCGAGATTGAGCCCCGTCGCAAGCCCGACGCCGGCGCCGTCCATCCAGTAGCCACCGACGGCTTTCGGATTGGACGATGCCTTAAGCTGCCATTCTTTCAGTATCGGAACTTTAGTCTTCGCGTTTACTGGGATCGGGCGTAGTCCGTTCGATGCGAAGGCAAAGTGCAGCGGCTCTCCGATTGTCTCGCTTTCGTAGATAGCGCGGGCCGTTGGCGAAACATGCTCTTGCGCAACTATGCGATTATTGGTATCCATCTGTCCGCACCACCTGATAATTTTCTGCACCTGAACGCTCGCCCATCTTTGCCGGACGGGGCGGGCGTTCTGCTTTTCGGATCGCTGATTACGTACGCTGTGCTGACAGCCGCCGCGAATTCATGAACTCGTAGAAGACCTGCCGGGGCCACTGGGGGCGTCCGCGAACCGGTTTGGGTGGCTCCAGCTGCTTCTTTCGCTTCCATGCCACCCAAAGCGATTGCCGGGAAAGGCCCGACAGTCGGACAGCCTCAGCCATACTGATCATGTCATTTGCAGACGCCTCAGGGCATGGCGCCGGCGCTGGGGCCGGCCGCGCTTTGTGCTTGGTATCCGGCAACAGGGCGCGCTCTACGGCACCCGACATGATGTCGGCACCCAGCGCCTCGAGGGCTGAAGCAGCCGCTCGGAGTGCCATGGCCAGTTTCGCGGCGTTCCGCAGCCCGCCAACAGTAAGCGCTTGGCGATCTGCGCCCGGAAGCTCGTCACCCGTCAGGATCTCAGCACCGGTAAGGCCGGCCACACCCACTCTCACTGAAAACAGCGCGTCGGCACTTGGTAGAGCAAAGCCGGATACAGCGGCGGCGCGTACGGTGTACCCTTCACCTTCCGCGAACCTCACTGCCACGGGGGCCGAACCGACGGGAGACTGACCCAGTGAGAATCGAAGCGACGTCTTGCAGCGCTCAATCTTCAGCGGCCCAATTTCAGGACCGAACAGATCTGCTACGGCTTCTCGGGTGTCACGCATGGTGAAGGTTCCGCGACTGGCGTTCGGGGCACGTGCACCGGCAACCGCAACGCTTCAGGGGCGGAAGCAACCCGAGCGATCGAAGTTCGTTCTGAACAATCGGTGCGTCCATCACGGCCGCCTCCGTAGCAACTGACGCTTGGTGCAAAAGCTCCATCGCGATCGGGTCTTCATTGATATTGCGAACGTGACCGGTTAGCCCGATATCGCCTCTCGGGTGCCACATTGTCTTTGTGTCAGCGCGAGATTTCTCCCATAACGTCCACGTCCATGCGTAGTAGAGCGGAGTTACGACCTCCACCCGAGCCGATACTCGCTGCGGCCCAAGTCGCCTAAGCTCCAGCTTTGAAGCGCTGTAGCCATCAGGTTTCGATCTCCCGGATGACTGCACCTTCTTGCCTGTACTTTCCGGCCGCCGAAGCTTGGCGCCACCCATTTTCTTCTTCTTCTTCTGCATAGTTGCCTCAGTGGTATCGGTTGGCGCGGGTGGTCTCGTCCCGCAGTTGTTCGGCCACGATGAACCGCGCGGTCACGCTGGCCAAGCTGACGTGCTCATCCACTTCCGCCGTCGATCGACCCGCGGCGGTTAGGAGGAACGCTTCGGCGGCCAGCTGAGCTGAAAGCAGCTCAACGTTGAATTGGTGGTGCACCTCGGGCGGAACTTCCCGCCCGGATGAGAGCATGATGTGCACGCGTGTCGTCGGGCCAGCCTCGTGAAGGGTGGCTCTGATGTTCGCCCGGCAACCCACGCGCTCAATCGAACAAGACGCCTGCAATGGTGCGCTGTCGTCTTCGTCGTGGATCTGGATTGGCGACCGAGTGAAGAGCGGCGACATTCCGGGCTGTTCCCAGTTGAAACCGATCATGGCGGGTCACGCCGCGCGCGGGAGTGCAGCCATCCAGGCGTTGACTTCGGACGCCGGCCACGAGTTGCGGCGGCCGATCTTGCGGGGCTTCGGGAAGGCGCCGCTCTTGATGGCCTCATAGAGCCAAGAATGCCGCTTCCCGATGATCGCTTTAACTTCGTTCGCCGAAAGCAAGCGGTCCATCTGTGCAGGCTGAGAGGGGAACATGTGGGTTTCTCCGTTGCGTGTTGAGCACGACGAGAAGAAACCACAGGCAGCGGCTACCTATCAAAACGACTAAAACAGCGGTTGGCGGACTCACGAATATCCGCTCGGTTCATTACCGACAGCACGCACCCAAAGCGCACCGCCGCGAGCTGATGCTCGCCGCGCTTGTTTCGGCGCGCGGCGCTTTCAACACGGCTGGCTTAGGGAATTCTCAACCTTTCGGCCCTACGCTGGTACAGCGTAGGGCCGAACTGAAAGCGCCGACATGCAAGGCGACAACAGCCCGATGCGTTCAAGCTCGTGTTGGTAGTGCCACTACGTTCGTCGCTTCATCGCGATCGATGCCCAAAAGCCGCTCCAAGTGCCGCGCCCACAGCTCGATCATCTCGCGTTTCTGCGTCAGATAGCGCGCATGATTGTAGTGGCGACCTGTGACCGTGCCGGCCTTTGCCGTCATGTGATTGAGCAGCAGCCCGACGAACTCTGAGGGATAGCCGGCGTCGCCAAGGAACGTCGCAAGCGTCTTTCGCGCGTCGTAGAGTTGCACGTCCTTCATTCCAAACAGCGTCTTCGTTTTCTTGTCGCGCGCCCGGTGCAAGATGACAGCGAAGGAGTGCGGATCGATTGGCGCCCTTCCGCCGGGCGCTGGAAACAGCCACTCAGACGGCTCGGGCTTTTCGCTCTCGGAGCGGGTGGCTGCCACCCTATCGCTGATCTCGAGCGCTTCCCGGATGAGATCGACGGCGAGCCGCGGCAGCGGCACCACGTGCTCGATGCGGTTCTTCGTCGTGGTCCGCGGGATCGTTAGCGTTGGAGTTGGGCCTTCCAACTTCAAGGCGTCGCGGCGGGTGTGCGCGATTTCCTTCGGCCGCTGGCCCAGCGCGATGCAGAGCCGCATCGCGATCTTCGCGCCGGCAGAGGCCCGGGCACCACCGATCCCGATCCACAACGCATGTACTTCTGCTTCTGTCAGCACGCGTTCGCGTGGCGCCTCGTCAAAGCGCTTCTTCAACCCGTGTGATGGGTCGGCTTCAAGAAAGCCCTCGGACACCGCCCACTTGAATACGCCTGAGATGAAAGCGTGGTAGCGGTTCACTTCAGTGGTGGCACCGTCCTTCCCCACTTCGTCCAGAGCGCCGGCCACGTGCGCGCGGGTGACGTCTCGTGCCTTCATTTCGGTGAAGCGCTTCGGTAGTGCCTTCAGCCTGAACTCATTGCGCTTCAAATAGGACGCCGCGCGTCCCTGCCGTGTCTTCGCCGCAAGCCACTGCTCCGCGAGCCCGTGGAAGGTATCCGCCGCACGACGCTCCTTCTTTGCGCCGGCGGGGTCCGCGCCTTCGTGAGCAGCATTGATGACGCCCCGGGCACGCTCACGCGCGTCCTTCAACTTGAGAGCGGGGTACCGGCCCAAGGTTAGCCGCTGCCGCTTGCCGTCGGAGTGGCGCCGGTAGAGCGCACCGTCCACGTCTTCACCCCGTCCTTCGTGACGCGAAGATAGAGCCCGGGCAGGCCGGCAACAGGTACGTCGATCTGTCCGTTCGGGGCAGCTGCGTTGGCGCAATGAAGGTCGGTACTGATTAGCATCTGAAGCCTAACTTGCTGGACCCTATTTCTGGCAGGGTCCGCATAGGGTCCACCAAGCGGGCGTTGCTCAACAATGCCAGACGGGCGAATGCGGACTGTAGATCCCACCTTATCTACTGTGTTTCAATAATTTATGTGCTTCGCCGATCGTCCGCAATAGTCTGACGGTAGCTGCTGGAATCCGCTCATGAAGCGACTGAAAATCGCAGTGTCGCCAGTTCAATTCTGGCCCCGGGCACCATTTAACATCCCATCAAGACTGAACGACGGTCGGTGCTAAAAGTCCGTGTGTGGGAATTTTTTGCGGGGTCACTCCGGGGACACTAGGCGTTCGCTCGACCCGCCCAACCGGCCCAGAAACACCCGTCGCGATAAATTTCCGCAAGGCAGGAAAGACGATCAGCCGTTAAGCGCAAGATTCCGCTTGCGGCTGGTTCCGGAAGCGATCGGTCGTTAACCTGCCGCCTTTTCTAAGCCGCTGATTCATCTTGCGAATCAGGGCAAGGCCAAATCAACGCACCCGTATAAATTGCAGCTGTTCGTGCTAAGTTCTCATCAGAGTCCCTACAGGCCTTCTGACGGGGCCGAAACCATTTGAAAGATAGAACAAAGCAGGTTTTAAGTGTGTATTCGCTCTGAGTAATGCGGCGTTTTCTTGCCGCCGAGCGAAAAGTGAAGGGCCGAAGCGCTAGGAACACTTCGACCCCAAGTCTGCGTCGATTTCCAACCCGTCACGGCAATCACCGCGCGAGCAACCCTACAATGTTAGGGTTCGTCCGCTGCGTCAATGCGTGGGCGATTGCCGTGACACTTTTCCACCGATTATCCTCAGAGAGGAGACGGAAATGTCACAGGTAATTCAACAGATTGAGCTCAAAATTGCACCGCATCCGGCCATCTACGTGTCGTTTTTGTCGGAGGTGAATCCCACGACGGCGCGGTCGTTGTTGGCGCTGATTGCTGAACAGATGATGGCAGGCGTCAAGCAGGTCCACCTTCTGATCAGCAGCCCCGGAGGAAGCGTCGCTTGCGGCGTGGCGGTCTACAATTCACTGAGGTCGCTGCCGATCGAAGTGACCACTTACAACACCGGCAGCGTGAATTCGATAGCCAATGTCATCTACTTGGCCGGTTCGCGTCGCGTTGCCTGCGCGGCAAGCAGCTTCATGTTCCACGCCGTTGGCATCGATCTTCCGTCTCAGACGAGGATCGAGGCGCGCAACATACGCGAGCTATCGGACAATCTGCACAACGACCAAGCGATCATCGCCGGAATCGTCGCCGACAATACGGGGATGGACCTCCGGAAAGTCGGCGAACTGTTCCTGAACGCGGCTTTCATTCCCGCGAAGGAGGCCAAGGCCCTCGGAATTGTTCACGACATCGCCGACTTCAAAGCGCCTCCGGGCGCACCGTTCTTTCAGCTTACGTTCCAGAATTAGCCCGTCGAGTCGACTTCGTAATCTGAATCCGTGCCATGCAACGGCGGGCGCAGCCATCGCTGCACCCGCCGCTTTCAGTTTCAGCGCTGTCGCTAACCCCTACTCCTTCACGGCACCCGTCATGGCCGAGACGTAGTACTCGACGAAGAACGAGTAGAGGATGACGAGGGGGAGCGAGCCGACGAGGGCGCCGGCCATCAGCGAGCCCCAACGGAAGATGTCACCATCGACGAACTCGTTCACGATCGCGACCGGCACCGTCTTGTTCGGTGTCGAGGAGATGAACGTCAGCGCGTAGATGAACTCGTTCCAGCAGAGCGTCAGCGCGAAGATCGACGCGGAGATGAGCCCCGGCACGGCGAGCGGCAGGATGATCTTGATGAGGATCTGCCAGCGCGTCGCGCCGTCGATCAAGGCGCATTCCTCGAGCTCGAACGGAATGGTCTTGAAGTAGCCCATCAGCAGCCAGGTGCAGAACGGGATCAGGATCGTCGGGTAGGTGAGGATCAGCGCCAGCGGGCTGTCGAACAGGCCGTAGGCGACGATGACGGTCGAGAGCGGGATGAAGAGGATCGACGGCGGTACGAGGTAGGCGAGGAAGATCAACGCGCCGACGGTTTGCGCACCCTTGAAGCGGAGGCGGACGATGGCATAGGCGGAGAAGACGCTTGCCATCAGCGACAGGAAGGTCGCTGCGAAGGCGACGTACATCGTGTTCCAGAGCCACTGCGGGTAGTTCGATTCAAACAGCAGCTTGTAGATGTGCTTGAACGTCGGGTTCCAGGTCCAGAGCGGATTGTAGGTGTCGAAGTCGAGCAGCTGGTTGTCAGGCTTCACCGCCGTCAGCGCCATCCAGTAGAACGGGAACAGCAGCACGAACATGATGAGCAGGAGCGGGATCCAGATCGTGACGATGCGCGAGCGCGTCGTCTCGAGGTAGGCCATGCCCTCGTTGTTGTCGGTCGGACCTGTCGTGCCGGCGGGATCTTGAGCGATGGCCATTATTCCTTGCCTCCCTGCTGCCAGGCGCGCTGCTGCAAGCCGAACCACGAGACCATGATGGCAGCGAGCAGGAATGGGATCATCGACGTTGCGATCGCGGCGCCTTCGCCGAGATTTCCGCCCAAGATGCCCTTTTGATACGAGTAGGTCGCCATGAGGTGCGTCGCGTTCACCGGGCCGCCGCGCGTCATCGCCCAGATGAGCTGGAAGTCTGTGAAGGTGAAGAGCACCGAGAACGTCATGACGACGGCGATGATCGGCGTGAGCAGCGGATAGGTGATGCGGCGGAAGATCTGCCACTTCGAGGCGCCGTCGAGGGTGGCGGCTTCATAAAGCGAGGGCGAGACGGTCTGAAGGCCTGCCAGCAGCGTAATGGCGACGAAGGGGATGCCGCGCCAAATGTTGCAGAAGATCACCGTCGCCTGCGCCATGAACGGGTCACCGAGGAAATTGATATTCTCCTTGATGAGCCCCGTTTTCATGAGCGCCCAGGAGATGATCGAGAATTGGGTATCGAAGATCCACCAGAAGGCGATGGCCGAGAGCACGGTCGGCACGATGAAGGGGATCAGGACGATAGAGCGGATCAGCGACTTGAATGGCAGGTTGTTGTTCAGCAACAGCGCCAGATAGAGCCCAAGGGCGAATTTGATGATGCTGGCGATGGCCGTGTAGACGATCGTGAACCCGGTCGAGTACAGGAACGTCTTGTCGTAGATGATCAGCTCTTCGTAGTTTTCGAGGCCGATGAAATTGCCGGCGCGGCCAATCTTCACGTCGGTCAAGCTCATCCAGACGCCCTTGCCGAGCGGATAGGCCAGGAAGAGCAACAGAATTGCCGCAGTCGGCAGCATGAACCAAAAGCCAAGCCAGTTGTGGTTGGACTTGAGCTGGTTCCAGGCCGAGTAGCCAGGCGCCGGAGTAGTCGTTGAGACGGCCATCGTGCGCAATTTTCCAAGGAGCAAGGACGGCAGACCAACATAGCGGGTCTGCGCGATGTCTCGTGTCTTGCGGCGCGGCTGACGCGCCGTGCATCAAAGGGGAGCTTCCGGGTGATTGACACCCGGAAGCACTCTTTGCTCAGCGATAGATGCGCCGCGCCTGACGTTCGGCCTGGGCGATCGCGCCCTTGAGGTCCTCGCGTCCGGTGCAGTAGTTCGCGAACATGTCGACGACGATGAAGTCGGCGACGACGGTCGCGGCCTTTTCACCGATCGAGCCGAGACCCGATACCGGCAGCGTGCGCTTCGCGGCTTCGCGGAACGGCAGGCGCTTCTTGTCGGCTTCCCAAACCGGGTTCTTGTCGTAGGCATTGAGAAGGTGCGTCAGGTAGCCCTGTGCGCCTTCGAGCCACGGATTGAAGTTCTCGGCTTCGAGCATGAACGCGGCCAGCGCCTTACAGGCGTTCGGCACCTTCGAGTACTTGAACACCATCATCGGGAAGACAAGCTGGAGTTCAGCCGGCTTGCCCGAGGGACCGAGCGGGAAGAACGCGTGGTCCATATCCTCGGCAATCGCGAGCTGCTTGGCATCGCCGGAGTTCTTGGCGGCCGCATAGATCGAGATGCCGTTGGCGGTCAGATAGAGTTCGCCCGAGAGGAACGCCTTATTGTTGTTCGAGTCGTTCCACGACACGGTGCCGGGGATGAACGTCTCGTACAGCTTCTTGCAGTATTCGAGCGCGGCGGCGGTTTCCGGCGAATTGAGGATGACCTTGTCGTTCTTGTCGACGACGAAACCGCCGTGAGACCAGAGCAGCCAGTGCAGCCAGGCATTGCCGTCGCCCGATGCGTGACCCATTGCGAAGCCCGCAGGTGTTCCCTTTGCCTTCAGTGCCTTGCAGAGCTCGAGGAGGCCGTCGGTCTTCTCAGGGAATTTCGAGAAGCCGGCGTCATTCATAGCTTTGACGCGGTAGTTGATGTAGCCGCCGTTGATGGCGATCGGCAGTGCGATCCACTTGTCCTTGTTCTTGCCGTAGGATTCGGCAACGGGGACCCAGCCGCCGTACTTCTTGCCGAGGTAGTTGGCGACATCGGTGATGTCGAGCAGCTTTTCTGGGAAGAGATGCGGGGTCGAGTGGAGCGGCCAAACGATGTCGGGGCCGACGCCGGTGTTCGCGGCGACCGACGCCTTCGGCTGAATGTCGTCGAAGCTTTCGTTGGTGACTTCGACCTTGACGCCCGTCGCCTTCGTGAAAGCGGCGATCATCTTGAGGAACGCGTCTTCTTCCTGCTGCAGGAAGCGCTTCCAACGCATCAGCTTGATGGTGGCGTTGGCTTCCGGCTTCCACTGCGACTGCTGTGCCCAAGCGCGGGCAAAGCCGTCGATACCGCCGAGGCCGGCGACCGTACCGGCTGCGCCGGCGCCGATCAGTGCCGAGCGACGGCTTAGCTTCTTATCGATCATGTGTGCTTCCTCCTGAAACGATGCTTATGTTTTTTGTCCGTCAAACTCTGGCATCACAGACGTTTGCCGGATTGTTCGTCAAAGAGATGCGTCAGGCCCTTGCGCGGCGCCAGCTTGATCTTCTGGTCCGGCTTGAAATCATAGCGCTCGCGCACGAGAACCACGATTTCCTGGTCGCCAACTTTCGTGATGACCTGGGTTTCCGACCCTGTCGGTTCGATCACGACGACGGTTGCGTCGATGCCGCTGTCCGATAGCTCGAAATGCTCAGGACGAATGCCCAGGATCACGGCGCGGCCATCGCTGTTTGGCGGAGCAGACTGCAGCGGCAGGACTTGGCCGCCGACATTGATGGCGGGCTGGCCGTTCTGCGTTTGGAGCACACCGCGCATGAAGTTCATCGCCGGGGAGCCAATAAATCCGGCGACAAATTGGTTCTTCGGAAAGTCGTAAAGTTCGAGCGGCGCGCCGATCTGCTCGACATTGCCGTCGTGCATGACGACGATCTTATCGGCCATCGTCATCGCTTCGATCTGATCGTGCGTCACGTAGACGGTGGTGGTCTTCAGCCGCTGGTGCAGCTCCTTGATTTCGGCGCGCATCGAGACGCGCAGCTTGGCGTCGAGGTTAGATAACGGTTCATCGAACAGGAATACTTGCGGATCACGAACGATCGCACGGCCCATGGCGACGCGCTGGCGCTGGCCGCCCGACAGCTGACGCGGGTAGCGCGCCAGCAGCTGCGAGAGGTTCAGGATTTTGGCTGCGTGTTCAACCTTGGTGTTGATTTCGTCCTTGGCGACGCCGCGCAATTCAAGGGCGAAGCTCATATTTTGAGCGACGGTCATGTGCGGGTAAAGCGCGTAGTTCTGGAACACCATCGCGATGTCGCGCTCTTTCGGGTGCACGTCATTCACTACCCGGTCGCCGATCGAGATCGTGCCGGACGTGATGTTTTCGAGACCGGCGAGCATGCGCAACAGCGTGGTCTTGCCGCAACCGGACGGCCCGACGAGAACAACGAACTCGCCGTTTTCAATGGGGACCGAGACACCGTGAAGGATCTCAACCGGGCCGAAGGATTTGCGGACGTCCTTAATATCTACAGAGGCCATGCGGCTCCCATTCCCTCCCCATACCGTTTTGTGTCCGCCGGCTCAGCCTGCGGTGTTTTGCGGCGGAGTATGATGAGGATGCGACTTTAGTCAACCAGAGCCCCTTCGCGCGCTTCGATTGCAGTGAAGATAATGCGTGATAGGGTTCTCTAAAGCGGCAACCCTAGGGGTCATTGGGATGGATTCGCCAACGTCGACATTTGCTTCAAAGCCCTTGGCCAGCGAGCTTGCCGAAGCGTTGCAACGGTTGCTCGGAGACCGCTATTCGACCCGGGCCGCGGACCTCGAATTGCATGGCCATGGCGAATCCTATCATGCGACGAAGCCGCCGCAGGCAGTTTGCCACGTCAAGACGACCGAGGAAGTGTCCGAGATCGTCAAATTGTGCGCGAAGCACCGTACTCCGATCGTTGCGTTCGGGGCGGGGACGTCGCTCGAGGGACATGTCTGTGCGGCCGAAGGCGGCGTCACGATCGATCTCGGCGGCATGAACCGTATCATCGAGGTCAGGCCAGACGATCTCGATGCCACGGTCGAGGCGGGGGTCAGACGGCATCAGCTCAATGCGCATTTGAGAGATATGGGGCTGTTCTTTCCGGTCGATCCAGGTGCCGACGCAACGATCGGCGGCATGACGTCGACACGCGCATCGGGGACGAGCGCGGTGCGCTATGGGACGATGCGGGAGGCGGTTTTATCGCTGAAAGTGGTGATGGCCGACGGCACGATCATCCGCACGAGCAGCCGCGCCAAGAAGTCGGCGGCTGGCTACGATCTCACCCGTCTACTGATCGGTTCGGAAGGTACGCTCGGTATCATTACGGAGATTACCGTCCGGTTGTTCGGCATTCCGGAGGCGGTTTCGGCCGCGACGTGCACGTTCCCCGATGTGGCATCTGCCGTTGGAACGGTCGCGACAACGATCCAGGCAGGCATTCCCGTCGCGCGCGCCGAGTTCCTCGATGTCGGCATGATGCGCGCCGTGAACAACTACTTCAAAGCGAGTTTTCCGGAGACGTCGACACTCTTCTTCGAGTTCCATGGCAGCCAAGCAGGGGTCGAAGAGCAGGCCCAACTGGTGCAATTGATCGCTGCCGACCATGGCGGAGCGGACTTCCAGTGGGCAAGCGGGCAGGAGGCGCTCAATCGTCTCTGGCATGTGCGGCACAACGCGCATTACGCCACATTGAGCATGCGGCCAGGCGGCAAGGTTTGGAGCACTGACGTTTGCGTTCCGATCTCGCAGCTGACCGAACTTGTGCGCGTCACTCATGACGACGTGAAGTCAGCGAGTTTTTTCACGGCAATGGTCGGACACGTCGGGGATGGCAACTTTCACGTTGGGCTGCTGATCGACCCCGATAATCCCGCTGAGATGGCGGAGGCCGAAGCATTGAACTCGCGGCTTGTCCGGCGTGCCATCGACCTTGGCGGTACGTGTACGGGCGAGCACGGCGTTGGCAGCGGCAAGCGCAAGTATCTCGAGTGGGAGCACGGGCCCGCGCTCAACTACATGCGGGCCATCAAGCAGGCACTCGACCCGCTCGGCATTTTGAACCCCGGCAAAGTGCTGCCGGATGTGACGTAGGGCTCAGCTACACCAGGACGCGACCACCGCCGGCATCGGCGCCGCGATCTTTTTCAGCGTCGTGTGTGCCGCGACGAGATCGCGCGTGTTGCCAGCGTTCATGTCGGTGAACATGCCGGTGAACATCGCCTGGAGCGATGCCATGATCTCGCGCTCGATCGGCTCGGGTAGATCCCAAAAGCGCTGCTTGACGACCTTCCAAGCCTTCTTGCGCAGATTGTAGAGGAACTGCTTGTCGTTTTCGCCTGGGGCGCGCTCGTGCTGATGGTTCGCGAACGTGTAGTCGCTAATTTCCTGCCGGATCGCTTCCGGGAGTGAGGGATGGTCGAAGATCAAATTGTTGAAGCCGAGCGCGAGGTGGATCTCGATCGCACCGGCTGCGGGGAACTTCGCAAGCTGCTCGCGCGGCAGCGTCGAGGCGCCATGCTGAACAACGCCGCCCATGTCGAACTCGCGGCGACAGATCTCGGACAATTCTGTGAGCGTGCCGTAGTCGACGTTGACCGGCGCCAGTGTGCCGTCAGGCATGACTTTGCCGCCGTGATAGGTGCCGGAATTGACGCTGATCTTGCTGACGGGAACGGCTGCTTTGCCAGATTTCGCAATCGCTTTCGGATAGGTTTCCATGAAGGCGCGCAGTTCTTGCGGCGTGGTCGTATGGTGGCCGACTTCGCCTATCTCGGCGCCGAGAGAAATCGTTACGCCGTCTGGTTCGAGCGCGCGGACGAATGTGGTGAAATGCGCGGTTACCTCGGCATTGAGGCGTTGCTGTTCGACGACCGTCGGGAAGGAGAGGTCGACCAGCGTCGAGGCATCGATATCGATGTTATAATAGGATGCGGCGATCTGCTCGCGCATGATCTTCTCGAGGCGAGAAATCTCGGCGGCGCTGTCCTTCTTGTATGCGGCGGCATTCACCTGCGCGTGGTCGGCCTGAATGAAGACAGGGCCGACGTAGCCTTCGCGCAAGGCGGCGGCGAGGACGCCTGCGGTGTACTCTGCCGGTGGCTGGGCGGCGAAGGTCTGTTCGGCAATCGCCTGCTCGAAGATGAACAGGCTCGAATTCAATTCCTTCGCCGTCCGGAAGACGCAGCGGCATGAATGATACGTCCAGCCGCGCAGGTTCATCGCCGGAACTGTTTTGCCGGACCATTTCTCGTGGGCCCTGGCGATGTACAGCTCCTGGATCGAGGCTGGCACGATACCGGCTTCGAGCGCCGCCTCACGAATGGCCCAGATAGCGGCTTGGCGCAGGTCCGGCTCGGCCAGGGCTGCGGCGCGTGCCCAGCGGTAAACCATCGCATCGTCGGGACGTTTGCTGCCGGCGAACGATGGCTGCGCGCCTGCAAATTGAACGCCCAACGAGACGAGATCGCGCTTCAGCGCTGCGAGCGAGAATTCCATGATCGAACCTACGTTTCCTCTCTGGTGCCGCGCCGGCATATTCTTATACAAGACTCTTGCCCCAAAAACGGGGTGGTTACAACTGCGCAGCAGCAATCCGGATCTTCAGCCATGACGCGCCGTATCGTCTGTGTGGGCTCCATTGTTCAAGACGAAGTGTACCGGATGGAGCGGTTGCCGATGGCCGGCATCAAGATGGATGCCTATGCCATCGAGGATCGCTTCGGCGGACCGGCCGCCACGGCCGCCGTCGCCATCTCCTGGCTCGGCGGTACCGTCTCGTTCTGGGGCCGGGTTGGACGCGACGGGGCTGGCGAAGCCTGCCTTGCGGCGCTCGATGCTGCCGGCGTGGAGCAGTCGGGGGTTGCGATCATCGATGGTGCGCGCACCCGGCGTGCCGTCGTGATGGTCGACCGCAGCGGCGAACGCTGCATCGTCACGTATCGGCATGGATTGCCTGATGATGCGAGCTACCTGCCCGACGACGCCCTCGACGGTGTTTCGGTCATGCTCGGCGATAGCCGGTGGCCGCTCGGCACCATTGCCGCGCTCCAAAGGGCCGGGGCCAAAGGCATTCCGACCGTCGTCGATGTCGACGGCGGCGACCGAGCCCTGATGCGGACATTGGTCGCCACGGCCGATCACGTGATTTTCTCTTCCGAGGGGCTGAAGGACTTTGCGGGTGACGGGCGTCCCGATGATCAATTGCGGAACCTCACGGCACGCGCCGGTCAAGTGCTTGCGGTTACTCGGGGCAGCGCAGGCAGTCTTTGGCGGATCGGTTCGGAGATCGTCGAAGTGCCTGCGTTCAAGGTCGTGGTCGCGGATACCACCGGGTGCGGCGACGTTTTTCACGGCGCGTATGCGTTCGGGATCGCCGACGGGATGACGCCGCTCGCTGCGGCGCGATTTGCCTCGGCTACTGCAGCGCTCAAGGCCCAGAGTGGACGCGGATGGCTCGGCATGCCGGATCGCGCTGCCGTCGACGCCATGCTAGCACGGTGACAACCTGTGAACCGAAGGCCGGTGGACCGATGCGCGTCTTGATGATCAATCCGAACACGAGCCAGGAAATTACAGACCTCGTTGTCTCATCGGCAAGAAAGGTTGCCGCGCCCGGGACAGAACTCATCGGCGCGACCGGACGGTTTGGGGCGCGGTACATCGTGTCGCGCGCCGGCGCCGCGATTGCCGGGCATGCCACTCTCGATGCCTACGCAATGTATGGGGCGACTGCCGATGTGGTCGCATTGTCCTGCTTCGGTGATCCGGGTCTTCAGGGGCTTCGCGAGCTGGCACGGCAACCGGTCATCGGGATGGCCGAGGCGGCATGCCACGAGGCCGCGACCGGCGGTCGGCGGTTTGCCATCGTCACCGGCGGCGATCGTTGGGGGGCGATGCTGGAAGAGTTCGTGGCGGCGCTCGGATTGGCGTCGCAGCTCGCAATCGTCAAGACCGTTGCGCCCTCGGGCGGCGACATCGCGCGCGATCCGGATCGAGCATTGGCGCTGCTTGCCAACGCAGCACAAGCCTGTGTCGATGACCACGGTGCCGACGTCGTCATTCTCGGTGGCGCGGGATTAGCCGGCATTCCGGCACGCATCCAGGGCCGGGTGAACCGGCCGCTGATCGACAGCGTGACTGCGGTTGTGACAGCAGCGGAACGGCTTGGCCGTGAAACTCCGACCAAGCCGTCGACGGGGTCCTACGCTGCGACACCAGCCGTTCCGACCGTCGGACTTTCCGACCCGCTTGCTGCCTGCATGGAGGGGCGCTCGTAACTAGCGCTTACGCGGCGCACGCTTGTTCGCCGCATTTCCCAACTTAGTCCACGTCTCGACCGACATGGTCGGCAAGTCGAAATAGTCGCGCGTCGTGGCATAGCCGTGTCCGCCCATGCGCCCGACCGCGTCGAGACCTGCTGCGTCGATGTAATGGTTCTTGGCATCCACGATATCGCTGCGAATGTGGGCGTAGACGATTTCGCCAAGAATGATCTCACGCGAGCGGCCGATGCCGAGCGTGGTATGATGGCGGCATTCGAATGCGACCGGCGCCTCACCGATCCACGGGCATGGCACCTTGACGCCGGGTAGGGCCGTCAGGCCCGCCTCGGCCAGTTCGTTGGTGCCCGCCTCGAATGGAACCGCCGTCACGTTCATGGCCTCGACCAGCGTGTTGCTGACGATGTTGACCGTGAAGGCTTGCGTGTCCCGAACGTTGCGGCCGGTATCCTTTTGCGCACCGGTGGGGCGAAACTCGACGCCGAGTGCGACAATTGCCGGGTCTGCCGAGAGGCAATTGAAGAAGCTGAACGGCGCCGCGTTGACGACCCCGTTCGTGTCCACGGTCGTGACCCACGCAATCGGCCGCGGCACGATGGCGCCGATCATAAGCTTATAGCGTTCGCGCGGCGATAATGCCGCGAAATCGAACGCAGTGGTCGCCGTCAACGTTGGCGCGGGCGAGCTGTCCGTCATGCGATCTCGTGCTTTTCTTGGCGGGCGTATGGCGCCAGCGCGTCTTCGATATCGTGTGCCTGCGTCGGTGCGATCAAGGCTCGCGTTGCCACCGCATTGAGATGCTGGTCCATCAGGCGCACGGCTGTCTTCGTGTCACCTGCCCGGATGCTTTGTATCAAGCGGCGATGTTCTGTCACGGCGCATTCCGACGAATGGGGGCGGCCATAGAGCGCCAGGATTAGCGAACAGCGCGAGCTCACCTCCTGAACATAGCGGAGCAGCAGCTCATTCCCAGTCATCTCGGCAAGCCGGATATGGAATTCGCCGGCAAGGCGGATCGACTTGGGGCCATCGTTAGTGGCGGCTTCTTCCTGGTCCACGTGGTTCGTCAATTCGGCGGTTTGGGCGGGTGTTATCCGTCCCGCCAATTGCTCGACGACCATCCGTTCCAGTCCGCGACGCACATCAAACACGGCGCGCGCTTCTTCCAAGGAGGGGTATGCGACGCAAGCGCCGCGATTGAGGCGCATCTCGACCAGTCCCTCGATGGAGAGCCGGCCCAGTGCCTCACGCACGAGCGTACGGCTGACGCCGAACCGGCGGCCAATGGTGTCTTCGGGGAGTTTCTGTCCGGGCTGGAGCGCTTGCTCGATGATTGCTCGACGCAGCGCGCGATAGACGCTCAACGCGCGAGAGCCGCGCTTTGGCTGTTGCGCCATCGAGCGTCTCGTTTTGGTGGCCTTCTGCTTCGTTGCTGTCATCGGTTGCGGTGGTCCACGATCAAGCGTCGTGATTGTATGCAATTTTGGCATCGTAGAGCTACAGCGATTTTTGCCTATTTTAGCGTCTTTGACGCCTATTTCTTACGCTTGCGGTGCTCTTGAGCATACTATAGCTTCGATGAAGTGCATGCAATCTGGTACGGTGGCTTTCGAGATCAGGCCGTACTGTAACGAGGAGGATGGGATGCAAAGACTGGTGTCTAAATCCAACAGTTGGCGCGGGACGCTCGCGATTGCAGCGTTGGCGCTCGCGGCCGGCACATCGGGCGTTCTCGCCCAAGGCAAAACCTTGAAGTGGGGTGCTGCGCGCGAGATCGCGTCGTTGGACCCGTACTCCTTCGGCGACACGTTCACGCTCGCCGTTCTCAATCACGTGTACGAAGGCTTGGTGCGCTACACCGGCGATCTCAAGATCGAGCCAGCGTTGGCTGACTCCTGGGAGACGGTTTCTCCCACGACGTGGCGCTTCAAGCTTCGCCAAGGCGTGAAGTTCCACAACGGCAACGCCTTCACCGCCGACGACGTCATCGCCTCGCTCGCTCGCGTCACGCATGAGACATCACCTTTGAAAGGCAACCTTCCTGCCTACAAGAGCTCCAAGAAGATCGACGAGCACACGGTCGAGATCGAGGTCAACGGACCATATCCGCTGCTGCTCAACGACCTGACCAACATCTATATTTTCGACAAGGAATGGCTGGAGACCAACAACGCGACACTGCCGACCGACTCCGGCAAAGGCATCAAGGGCTACGCGACCGACAACGCCAACGGCACGGGTCCTTTCGTCGTCGAGTCGCGCCGTCCCGACGCGAAAACAGTCTTCGCGGTCAATCCAAATTGGTGGGACAAGCCGAAGCACAACATCAGCAAAGTGGAGTTCACACCGATTGCATCAGCGGCGACTCGCGTCGCGGCCTTGCTTTCCGGCGAGATCGACTTCACGAACGTCGCGCCGCTGCAGGACTTGCCGAGATTGACTTCCTCGCCGGACGTCAATGTATTGCAGACGAACGAGCTTCGTACCGTCTATTTCGCCATGAACATGGGCGACAAGCTGTTCGAGAGCGACGTCACCGGCAAGAACCCATTCAAGGACAAACGGGTTCGTGAAGCGCTGTACCGCGCTATCGACATCGATGCGGTTCAGAAGCGTGCGATGCGTGGCCTTTCGCGCAACACCGGCGCGATCGTCGCGCCCGCCATTCCCGGATACACGCCTGAGATGGAAGCGCGGCCGCCATTCGATGTCGAGGCTGCGAAGAAGCTTCTAGCCGATGCCGGATACCCGAACGGCTTCAGCTTCAACATGAACTGCCAGAATGACGGTCTCGTCAACGAGGAGGAGTTCTGCCAGGCGGTTGCAGCGATGTGGTCGCGCGCAGGCCTCAAGCCCAACCTGAGCCTCGGCCCCCGCAGCCAGCAGACGCCGAAGCGGGTCAAGGGTGAGTTCGACGTCATCTCGTTCGGCTGGGCGAACGAGCCGATGATCGATGCCTATTCGATCCTTGTGCAGGTCGTTCGTTCGAAGGGCGGCACGGGCGGCGTTTTCAACTGGGGTGGCTGGGGCCGTCCCGACATGGACGCCCTGATCGACAAGGCAGGCGTGGAGCTCGATGCGAAGAAGCGCATCCCGCTGATGACCGAAGCACTGATGATCATCAAGAACGAGCATATCTTCATACCCTTGCACAACCAGCCGATGGCCTGGGCGATGCGTTCGACCGTTGCGAGCACCGTACAAGGTGCTGACAACAAGCCGCGGCTGTGGCTGACACAAATGAAGTAGTTTCGACGTGCGCCCGCCTTCGGCTGCGACCGAAGGCGGGCTTTTCAGCAGGATGCGATGCTCGAATTCCTCGCGAAACGATTGCTCAATTCTGCCGGTGTGATGCTGGCCGTAGCTTTCATTGCGTTCATGATCTTCCGCTTCGTCGGCGATCCCGTCGAGCTGATGCTCAACGAGCAAGCGTCCCAAGCACAACGCGACGAACTTCGCGTGCGGCTAGGGCTCGATCGCGGCTTTCTCATGCAGTTCGCGACATTCGTCGGCAACGCGGTGCGCGGCGACTTTGGTATCTCTTATCGCAATCAACAGGACGTTTTCACGCTCATCACCGAACGTTTTCCGGCGACTTTCGAGCTCGTATTGATGGCGACCTTCCTGTCGCTCGCCATTGGCATACCGCTCGGCGTTTACACTGCCATACGCCGCACCAGCTTCTTCGCCAAGGCGCTGGAGTTCGGCTCGGTATTCGGCGTTTCCCTGCCAAGCTTCGCCGTCGGCATCCTTTTGATCCTCGTCTTTTCGGTAACGCTGCAATGGTTGCCGGCGTTTGGCCGGGGCGAGGTCGTTCAACTCGGCTGGTGGTCGACAGGTCTGCTAACGCCGAGTGGCCGTCGCTCACTCATCCTGCCGGCGATTACGCTGTCGCTGTTTCAGATTACTTTGGTGATGCGTCTTGTCCGAGCGGAGATGCTCGAGACGATGCGGACCGACTTCATACGCTTTGCGCGAGCGCGCGGCTTGCCGGACCGTTCGGTTCATTTCCGCCACGCTCTGCGCAATTGCTTGATGCCGGTCATAACCGTAACGGGCCTGCAGATCGGCAATCTCATCGCTTTCGCGCTGGTTACCGAAACGGTCTTCCAGTGGCCAGGCATGGGCATGCTGTTCGTACAGGCCGTGACGTTCGTCGATATTCCTGTCATGGCCGCTTATCTGCTGGTCGTGTCCTTCATCTTCGTATCGCTCAATACGGCCGTCGATCTGCTCTACGCTTTCGTCGACCCGCGGTTGCGCGACGATGCCATGTCGGCGAGTTCCAATGCCCGTTAAGCCCGCGATAAAACCAGGCCGCATCGCTCGCTGGCTCGACAGCGATGTTGGCTGGAGCTTTCGATCGACACCGCTTGCGTGGATGTCGGCGCTCGTTTTGATCGTGCTCGTCGTGTCGGCGTTGCTGGCGCCGTTGATCGCCGCGCAGAATCCTCACGATCTCAAGCAGATCTTCATCGACAAGGCAGAGCTGCCGCCGATCTGGAGCAAAGATGGCGAGCGGCCGTTCTTGCTCGGGACCGATCCGCAGGGCCGCGATGTGCTGTCGGCGATCCTTTACGGCACGCGCGTATCGCTGTTGATTGGGTTTGCCAGCGTGATCGTGTCGATGCTGATCGGCATCAGTCTCGGCCTCACGGCAGGGTATTTCGGCGGTAGAATCGACAACCTGCTCATGCGGGTCGGCGATACCGTGTTGTCGATCCCGACGCTGCTCATGGCTATCCTGGTCAGCGCCATCTTCCGCGAACTCCTGCCGCCGGCCTACCGCGAGTCATTCGCCGCCATCGTACTTGTCGCGTCGATTTCGTTGACCGGGTGGGTGCAGTACGCGCGGACGGTGCGCGCCTCCACCATGGTCGAGCGGCGCAAGGAGTACGTGCTGGCTGCGAAGATCATCAAGGTATCGTCGGCGCGGATCATGCGCCGGCATATCCTGCCGAATACCCTGACGCCGGTGCTCGTCGCCGCGACGTTGAACCTCGGACTTGCGATTCTCTCAGAGGCGACGCTGTCATTTCTCGGCGTCGGCATGCCGGTGACGCAACCGTCGCTTGGTACTTTGATCCGCATCGGCAATCAGTATCTCTTCTCGGGCTCGTGGTGGCTGGTCGTGTTTCCCGCCGTGCAGTTGGGTCTGATCGTTTTGGCGGTGAACCTGCTCGGTGACTGGCTGCGCGACGCACTCAATCCGAAGCTGCGATAAACAAGGAGGACGCGCCATGAGTTCCCATTTGCTCATCCGCAACGTGCGCATCATGGGTGGCGCTGCGACGGATATCTTGATTGAGAATGGCCGCATCGCGCGGACCGGGAAGATCGACGCGGCACCCGCCGGCGTGCCGGTCGAGGACGGACGCGGCGACCTCCTTCTGCCGGGTCTTGTCGAGGCGCACACCCATCTGGACAAAAGTCTCTGGGGGCAGCCCTGGTACAAAAATGAAGTCGGCCCGAAGCTGCTCGACAAGATCGACAACGAGCGCTTGAACAAGCGCCGCCTCGGCATCGACCCTTACCGGCAGTCCGCGCGTCAGACCATTCAATCGTCACTGATGGGTTCGACACATATCCGCAGCCACGTCGACGTCGATACCGACCACGGCATGTGGGGCATCGAAGGCGTGATGAAGATGCGCGCGGCGTACCGCGAGATCATGGACGTGGAAATCGTCGCCTTTCCGCAATCGGGACTTCTGCGCCGTCCGGGAACGCTCGAATTGATGGATCAAGCGATGAAACTCGGCTCCGAAGTCGTGGGTGGCCTCGACCCGTGTGCGATCGACCGCGATCCGAAGGGGCATCTCGACGCGATTTTTGCTCTTTCTCAGAAGTATGGGCGGCCACTCGACATCCACTTGCACGAGCCCGGCGAGATGGGCGCATTCTCGATGGATCTCATTTGCGAGCGGACGCGTGCGCTTGGGCTCAAGGGCAAAGTGACGATCAGCCACGCATTCTGCCTCGGGTCACCCGACCGTGACCTCATCGATCCGCTTGTCTCGCAGCTTGCCGAACTTGACATCGCGATCATGACGACGGGGCCGGCGAGCAGGCCCGCACCGCCCGTGAAACGGCTGGTGGATGCCGGTGTAAGGGTCTGCTCAGGCTCCGACGGTATTCGTGATACTTGGGGACCATACGGCAATGCCGATATGCTCGAGCGCGCCATGTTCGTCGGCCTTCGCAACAATTTCAGGCGTGACGACGAACTTCGGATCGCGCTCGATGTTTGCACGACACACGGCGCACGGGTGATGGGTCTTGAAGGCTATGGAGTTGCAGAAGGCTGCAAGGCCGATCTCGTCCTCGTGCCCGGCGAGACCGTTGCCGAAGCGATCGTCTCGCGTTCGGCCAAGCGCCGCGTCATCAAGGCGGGTAAGGTCGTCGCACGCGACGGCGTCTCGATTGCAAAGGCACCGTGATGCCAACAGTCAAGCCACGCCCCAACGGGCGCATCCTGCTAACGGCGAAGTGGGTTGCCGGCTATTTTGATGGCCGCCACCGGCTCATCGAGCACGGTGAGGTGGTGTTCGAGGATGGCAAAATCGTGTTTGTCGGGCGGGGGTTCGACGGCGAGGTCGCGCGGCGGGAGGATTATGGCCAGGCATTGATCGGCCCGGGCTTCGTCGATCTCGATGCGTTGTCCGACCTCGATACGACCATCCTCGCGTTCGACAATCAGCCTGCCTGGAAGAAGGGCCGCGTCTGGCCGCGCAGTTACATCGACGCTGGGCCCTATGAGATGTATTCGCGCGAGGAGTTGGCGTTTCAGAAGAAGCACGCCTTCGCGACGCTCATTCGCAATGGGATCACGACCGCGTTGCCTATCGCGTCATTGTTCTATCGCGCGTGGGGCGAGACGGTCGAGGAGTTCAGCGATGCGGCCGATGCCGCCGCGCAGCTTGGTCTTCGCGCTTACCTCGGACCCGGCTATCGTACGGGAAACCAGGTTGTCGAGGCCGACGGCACGATCACGACTTACTATGACGAGGAGCGGGGCCTTAGGGAACTCGATGAAGCGATTGCGTTCTGCAAGCGCTTCGAAGGAACCGGCGGCGGGTTGATCCGCACCATGCTTGCGCCGGATCGCATAGAGACCTGTACACCGGAGCTGGTTCGGCGCACGGCTGCTGCAGGCAGAGAGCTTGGCGTGCCGGTTCGCCAGCATTCATGCCAATCCAAGATCGAGTACGACCTCGTTCTTGCGCAGCACGGCATGAGCCCGCCGGAGTGGATGGCGAGTCTCGGCCTTCTCAACGAGCGCACGCTGCTGCCGCATGGCACATTTGTATCGGGAAGCCGCCATATCAGCCGGCCAGGGCGTGACCTCGAGATCATCCGAGATTGCGGCAGTACCATCGTGCATTGTCCGCTCGTTTCGGGACGGCATGGCAACGTCATCGATCATTTTGGCAGCTATCGCGCCCTGGGTCTGAAGATCGGCCTCGGTACGGATACAGCGCCGCCCGACATGATTGCGAACATGCAGACCGGGTTGATCCTGACGCGCGTAAGCGCCGGTAGCGTGAGCACCGTACGTTCGGAGGACTATTACGACGCCGCAACGATCGGCGGCGCGGATGCACTGTGCCGCAGTGACCTTGGGCGCCTCTCCCCCGGCGCTGCTGCGGACATCACTGTGTTCGACCTCGACCGGCCGCATTCCGGGCAAGTGATCGATCCTATCCAGACGATGATGATGACCGGGCATGGCCGCGACGTCTCGACTGTCGTGATCGATGGCCGGTTCGTGATGGAGGACCGTGTCATTCCCGGAGTAGATGAGGCCACAGACAATGCACGTGCCCAAGCGCAGTTCGAGAGATTGATGGCGTTGTATCCGAAGCGCACCCATGGCCATCCGCCGGTCGAGGACATCTTCTCCTCGAGCTATCCTGTCGATTGGTCGCAAGGGTCGACGAAGCTGTTCGGCGGAACGTCATGAGTGCCGCCCCACTTCTTTCCGTGCGAGACCTTCGTGTCGTGTTTGATAGCCGGCGCGGCGCGCTTACAGCACTCGACGGTGTATCGTTCGATATCATGCCCGGTGAGATACTCGGCGTGGTCGGAGAGTCGGGCGCAGGGAAGTCGCTCACAGGCACGGCAGTGATCGGGCTGCTGGATCCACCAGGCCGTATTGCAGGGGGTAGTATTCATTTCGACGGGAAGCGGATCGACAACCTGCCGCCGGCAGAGATGCGCGATCTCAGAGGGCGGCAAATTGGAGCCATTTTCCAAGATCCGCTAACATCGCTGCATCCGCTTCTGACGGTCGGTGATCAGCTGGTCGAGACGATCCTGACGCACTTGCCGATGAGCAGTGCCGATGCACGCGGCCGCGCGATTCAATTGTTGTCGGATGTCGGCATTCCGTCTCCGGAGGTGCGTATCGACCAGTACCCGCATCAGTTTTCGGGCGGCATGAGGCAGAGGGTCGTCATCGCCCTCGCGCTATGCGCTGGTCCCCGGCTCGTCATTGCGGATGAGCCGACGACGGCGCTCGACGTTTCGATCCAGGCGCAGATCACGACGTTGCTCAAACGGCTTTGCCGCGAGCATGGCACGGCCGTGATGCTCGTCACGCACGACATGGGCGTGATTGCGGAGACGGTGGATCGCGTTGCCGTGATGTATGCCGGGCGCATTGTCGAGATTGGACCGGTGGAGGGGGTTATACGCCGTCCGCGGCATCCCTACACGGCAGGGCTGATGGCGTCGATCCCAAGTGTGCATTTGCGGCGCCCGCTCTTGAAGCAGATCGACGGCACGATGCCGCGCCTCAATGCTATTCCGTCGGGGTGCGCGTTCAATCCGCGATGCGAGTTTGCCAGTGACGACTGCCGGCGCCAGACGCCGTCTTTAGCTTCTCAGACCCTGCATGCTGTCGCGTGTCATCATCCTCTAGCGGAGGTGGAGCATGTCTGACGGCGTCGCACTTACGGTCACCAATGCTTCCTGTCATTTCGACGTATCGGCATCATGGCTGAGCCGTCTCGCAACCGGTGGTGCACGACGGGTCGTGCGGGCGGTCGACGATGTCTCCTTCGAGATCAAGCGCGGTACGACCTTCAGCATCGTCGGTGAATCCGGCTGCGGTAAATCGACCATCGCCAAGATGATTTCGGGGCTGCAGCCCCCGACGGCCGGCTCCATCACGTTCAACTCTATCCAACGCGCGGACGGCAGCGTCGGTCCGCCGCGCGTGCAGATGATCTTTCAGGACCCATACGCGAGCCTCAATCCAAGATGGCGCTGCGGCGACATCATCGGTGAGCCCATCCGCGAACTTAAATTGATGGCCGATGAAGCGGCGATCGCGCAGCGCATTGGTGATCTACTCGAGACCGTCGGCTTAGCCAGAGGGGATGCCCAGCGCTATCCGCACGAATTTTCCGGCGGTCAGCGGCAGCGCATATCGATTGCTCGCGCGCTGGCGACAGAAGCGGATTTCTTGGTTTGCGACGAGCCAACGTCCGCGTTGGACGTCTCGGTGCAGGCGCAGATCCTCAACTTGATGACGAAACTACAGCAGCAATTCGGACTGACGTATCTTTTCATCAGCCACAATCTCGCTGTTGTCAGGCACATATCGGATGAGCTTGCGATCATGTACCTCGGCCGCATCATCGAGAGCGGACCAGCGGAGCGCTTGTTCAGCGCGCCGCGGCATCCCTATACGAAGCTGCTGCTCGAGACGATCCCGGATGTGGAGCAGCCAAATCGAGATCGCCGACCGATGTCGGGCGAGGTTCCGAGCCCGATCGCGCCGCCTGTGGGATGTCATTTCAATCCGCGTTGCAGCGTCGCGATGGACAAATGCCGCAGCATTTATCCGGAGACCGAAAGCATCGATGGCGTCACCGTTGCTTGTCATCGCGCGCGAGATACAGCGCCGGTCGACGCCGTCGGTTAGCTTTCGCGGATTCTACTGCTTCTTGGCCGAAGCAGCATCGACGGACTGTCCGCCGGTGTCTTGATACTGTTTGTATGTGGTCGCGCGACGATCGCTGCTGCGGTTCGTCTCGGCCTTAGGCACCACGAGATCGGTCGGGTCAGCCACCATATTCGCCAAGTTGCGTTGAGAGGCGCAACCGAGGTTCGGGTATGGATGGACTTCAGCACGGCGTGTGATGTCTTCGTTCCAGAAACGGCACTCGTCTGGGGCGATTGCGGCGACGCGATCATACGCGAGCGTGATCGTACCTGTGCCATCGCGGCGATCACGGATGCGCACCATATGAGCCGGCACACCGTTGTCGCGGATGACGCTCTGGATCGACGCCAGGTCCCTGCGTCCGCGCGGCGTGACGCTCACGTCCAGCGGTCCACGGCCATCGCGGCGGTACTCGCGGACGAACCGCAAGACCTCGAAGTAGGTCTCGCTGTCCTTACGTTTCAGATCGGTCGAACCAAACACTTCGAGCTTCGGGCGCTGCAGTTCAGCGCCGATCGGATGAAGCTTGTCCGCTTCGATCGGCTTCGTGCCTGCGGTCTCGAGTTCGCGGTAGTATTTATCGCACCCGGTCAGGAGGAGTGCGAGGGACAGCGCGGCGGACGCGGCGCGGACATGTCGGTAAGAGGAGCGCATTAGTCCTTCACTCCCTTGATCGGCGAGTCGACAACGAAACCGTACTCGCCGCGCACGAGATCGCGCGGGATGTCATTATAGACGCGGTTGAGATGCCCGAGCAGAAGGCCGCGCAACGGGGATGGCATCAGAAGCCCTTCGTCGGGGCGGCTCAGTTGGCGTGGATCGTTCGGGCGCACAATGTAAGGCGTTACGAGAACCACCAATTCCGACTGGCTGTTCTTGAAGTCCTTGCTGCGGAACAGAGACCCGAGAATTGGAAGGTTCTTCAGCTCCGGAACACCGTCGGTGTTTTGCCGTGTCGTATCCGATAGGAGACCAGCCATTGCAAGTGCCGAACCGCTCGGCATTTCCACCACCGTTTCGGCCTTGCGCGTCTGGATCGACGGCAGCGAGATGCCACCCGTAGTGATCGCTCCTTGCGACGACAATTCACTCACTTCGGCCGAGACGCGCAGGCTAATGCGGCCTTCCGAGAGAACGAAGGGTGTGAATGCGACGCTGACACCGAACGGCTTCCAGGCCACGGAGATCGTGTCTTTGTCCTGGGCAACAGGTACCGGCAATTCACCACCGGCATGGAACTTTGCAGCCTCGCCGGAAATCGCCACAAGAGTCGGCTCGGCGAGAGTGCGCGAGAGGCCCACGCGTTCGAACGATTCCAGCATGGCGCTGACGCTGTTGCCGTTCCAGCTTGCAGTTCCCTGCAAGGCGCTGCCTGTCAAAACGCCTGGCGCTTGATTGGGTCCAAGGAACAGCGCTCCCGCTGCGGTCGCTGCCGTAACCGGGAAGTTGTTGGCCATTACCTTGGTGAAGGTGAACGAGCCAGCGTTGAGAATGGCTTCCGGGAGATTGACCCCGAGACGGCGGAGCGCATCACGCTGCAATTCCGCGACTGTTACCTTGAGGAGCACCTGCTCCTTCGCGCCT
>JAPXTA010000012.1:0-26883 GCA_033812735.1 Hyphomicrobiaceae bacterium
CGCAGGTCAACGTGATGACGCACGCGATCAAGGCGCGGCGGACGCGCGGCGCGAAGATCGTCGCGATCGACATCTATCAGAACGACACGATGAAGCAGGCCGACGTGGCGCTATGCCTGCGCCCCGGCACGGATGGCGCGCTGGCCTGCGCCGTGATGCACGTGCTGTTTCGCGACGGCCATGCCAACTGGGACTATCTCAACCGCTACACGGATTGCCCGCGCGAACTCGAAGCACACTTGCGCGATAAGACGCCGGCTTGGGCGAGCGCGATCACCGGACTTTCCGTCGAGGAGATCGAGGCGTTCGCCAAGATGGTCGGGACGACGCCGAAAACATACTTCCGATTGGGCTACGGGTTCGCTCGCCAGCGCAACGGCGCCCACAACATGCATGCGGCGTCGTGCATTCCTGCGGTGACGGGCGCTTGGCTCAACGAAGGCGGCGGTGCGTTCCACAACAACGGGGCGATCTTCCATTGGAACAAGTCGCTGATCGAGGGACACGACGCGATCGATCCGACAGTCCGCGTGTTCGATCAGAGCCGGATCGGTGACGTGCTGACGGGCAATCCGGCCGATCTCAAGGGTGGTGCGCCTGTGACGGCTTTGTTCATCCAAAACATGAACCCGGTGCAGGTCGCGCCGGAGCAGCGGAAAGTGAAAGCCGGATTTGCGCGCGACGACCTGTTCGTGTGCACGCATGAGCACTTCATGACGGCGACCGCTGAAGCGTCCGACATCGTGCTGCCGGCGACGCAGTTCCTCGAACATGACGATCTCTATCAGGCGGGCGGACAGCAGCATATCCTGATGGGACCGAAGCTGATCGATGCGCCCGGCGAATGCCGCAGCAATCACGATGTGATCGTCGGCCTCGCGAAGCGGGTCGGCGCTGTGCATCGCGGGTTCGACATGAGCCCGCGCGAGATCATCGACTGGACACTGAAAAACTCGGGCTGGGGCGATATCGGCCGGCTCGAAGCGGACAAATGGATCGATTGCCAGCCGGACTTCGAGACGGCGCACTACATCAATGGCTTTGGCTATCCGGACGGCAAGTTCCGGTTCAAGCCCGATTGGGCGCAAGTGCCGGTGCCGCATCCGGAGCTTGGGCTTTCAAGCGCCATGCCGACGCTGCCCGATCACTGGGATGTCCTTGAGAAGGCGGATGACGCGCATCCGTTCCGGCTTGCGACGTCGCCGTCGCGCGGCTTTCTCAATTCGTCGTTCAACGAGATGCCGTCGAGCCGCAAGCGTGAGGGCAAGCCGCGCGCGAAGATCCATCCCGACGATCTCGCCAAGCTCGGCATTGGCGACGGCGCGAAGATCCGCATGGGCAACGAGCGTGGCGAGATCCGCTTGGAGGCGGAAGCGTTCGCGGGGGTTCGAGCGGGGGTGGTGATCGTCGAAGGTATCCATCCGAACGACATGTTCGAGGGCGGTGAAGGCATCAATACGCTGACTTCCGCCGTGCAGGGTGCGCCCTATGGCGGTGCGCCGTTCCACGACAACAAAGTTTGGATCAAGGCTCTCTGATCATGGATGAAGCGACCGTGACGGCCGTCCTGCGCTTCTGGTTCGCGGAGTTGTCGGAAGCGCAATGGTTCAAGGTGGATCCGGCGGTGGATCAACTTATTCGCGAGCGGTTTCTCGGCTTGTATGAAGCGACGGCACGCGAAACGCCCGCGGATGCGACGGCTATACCCTCGGTTGCGCTCGCGACCGTCATCGTGCTCGATCAATTCCCGCGCAATATGTTCCGCGGCACGCCTCGTGCCTTTGCGACCGATGCACAAGCCCTTGCGGTTGCGACGGACGCCGTCGACCTTGGGATCGATGTCCTGCTGACGCCGCAAGAGCGGGTGTTTCTCTATCTGCCGTTCGAACATGCCGAGAGCCCGGCAGCGCAGGCGCAATCGGTTATGCTCTTCGAGAAGCTCGGCGAGGACAACTTCCTCGACTATGCAAAGCGGCACAAAGTCATCATCGATCGCTTCGGGCGGTTTCCGCACCGCAACGCGATCCTCGGGCGCGCATCGACGGCCGAGGAAATTGCGTTCCTGAAGGAGCCCGGCAGCGCGTTCTGATCAGACCGAGGCCGCGGCAGCCGCGACGGCCGATGGCTCGGCATCGGGGATCGGTTCATCCAAGATGTGCTCGACCGTCTGTAGAAGCTTGGTCGCCGCAAGCTCGACGAGACGCGCATACTGCTCGATGTCTTCCGGCTTCAGCTCTGCCGTGCATTGGCCTTTCAGCCATGCCGAGAATTCGATCAGGACGGTCAGCGGGACATCAGACGTTTCAGATACGTTCGAGACCACGCGGTCCTTGAAGCGCTTGGCGAGCTCCATCTTCAAGCGCGACGCTTCCTCCAGGCGCAAGATGTCGTTGCGCAACACCGCATCGTGCATGAGCAGCGCGTAGTCGCTCATCAGCGACTTGGACAACGTTTGTGGATTGGTCGGCGTCATCATGGCCCGTCACTCGATATCGAGAGGCAGACCGTAAGACTACTGAGGAAAGGCGACGTGAAAAACTTCACTAAAATTGTAACTATCGCGCGATTTTGCTCACTCGGTGCCTATCGGCCAGATGCCTATCGGCAAGGCCGGGCGCAGCGTTTACGCCCGGTTAACTACGACCGTCAGCGGCGGTACTGGAGGAAGGGTGACTTGGTCGCGACCTGATCGTAGAGCCCGCGAGCGCGATAGTTGAATTCCTGCGTCGCCCAATAGGTCCGTGTCGCCCCGACCTTATCGGCTTCGGCATATACGGCTTCGATCAGTTTGCGGCCGACGCCACCTGCGCGCAACGCGGGATCAACGAACAGATCTTCGAGATAGCAGTACCAGGTCTTCGACCAGGTCGAGCGGTGGAAGATGTAGTGGGCGATGCCGATAGGTTTGTCGGTTTCATCGACCGCAACGAGGCCGCGATGGACGTGCTCGGCGCCGGACATGAGGCGCTCCCACGTGATTTCGACCACATCGTCGGCGACCTTGGATTTGTAAAATTCGATGTAGGCGAGGAAGAGTTTCCTCCAAGCGTCCTTGTCCTTGGCTTCTAGCGGGCGGATCCGGTACGTCGCCATCGATCACTCTCCGTGAGACTACATTGTCAGACTACATTCACCGGCGGCCGAAGAGGCGCTCGATATCACCGCGCTTCAACTCGACATACGTCGGGCGGCCATGGTTGCATTGGCCAGAGTGCGGCGTCGCCTCCATCTCACGAAGGAGAGCGTTCATTTCCTCGGGCGTCAGCTTGCGGCCGGCGCGTACGCTGCCATGACAGGCCATGGTCGCGCAAACGGCTTCGAGGCGGGTCTTCAGCGCCGTCCGGTCGGCGTCGCCCGTCAACTCGGCGGCCAGATCCTTCACCAGCCCCACGATATCGGTGCTGCCGAGAAGCGCGGGCGTCTCGCGGACGGCGACCGCTTCCGCACCAAAGGCTTCGAGCACGAGCCCCAGTTCAGCCAACTCGGGCGCGGCATCGTCGAGCGCCGCCACCTCGTCCGGATCGAGAGTGACGACCTCGGGAATGAGCAACATCTGGCGGGCGACCCCACCAGACGACAGCTGCGCCTTCATGCGCTCGTAGACGAGCCGCTCGTGGGCTGCATGCTGGTCGACGATGACGACGGAGTCTTCCGTTTCCGCGACGATGTAGGTCGAATGCAGCTGGGCGCGAGCGGCGCCGAGCGGCCGGCGTGTCAGCTCGGGCTCGGGCGCCTCGCGTGCCGCCGCGGCATTGGCACTGTAAGCCGCTAGGCCCGACAGGGGTGCTTGCATCGCGTCCGTCAGTCGCGGCGACAGCGGCGCGCGGTAGGACGATTGCGGCGCATCGGCGAAGCCCGATGAGGTCTGCGGTTGCGTTGCGGGGTCGTAAGAGCCGGAAGACGGGGCAGGATATGCCGCCGGAGATACCGATGCGGCAAGGGTCTCGAGGGTGCGTGCGCCGCCGAAGGCCGAGGCGCGATGGCCGGCCGCTTCGAGGGCATGACGCAGCGCATTGATCATCAAGCTGCGGACGGTTGCCGATTCGCGAAAGCGGACTTCTGCCTTCGTCGGATGCACGTTGACGTCGACGTCGCGCGGATCGAGCTCCAGAAAGAGTGCGAACAGGGGGTGGCGCCCCTTCGGAATGAGATCGCCATAGGCGGCGCGAACAGCACCGAGCAGAAGGCGATCGCGGACCGGCCTTGCATTGACGAACAGGAACTGCTGGGCGGCATCGTTGCGGTGGAGCGTCGGCAGAGCGGCGAAGCCTTGCACCGCCATCCGCTCCTTCGCGGCCTCGATTTGAAGCGCGTCGTCGAGGAACTCGCGGCCCATGATGCGGCCAAGACGCGAGAGAAGGGCTTTCCCATCGTCGCCAGTAGCGGGCATGTGCAGCGGTGCGCGCTCGCCGGTGACGAGCGTGAACGAGATTTCCGGATGCGCCATGGCGAGGCGCTTCACCGTCTCTGATATCGCCATGTTTTCGGCGCGCTCGGACTTCAAGAACTTGAGGCGCGCGGGCGTTGCGGAGAAAAGCTCACGGACTTCGACGATAGTCCCTGGGTTGAGCGCCGCCGGCCCGACGGCGCCCTTGTCGCCACGATCGACGACGATACCGAGGCCCGACGTGGCATCGTGCCGCCGCGACTTGACGGCAAGGTGCGCGATCGAGCCGATCGAGGGCAAGGCCTCGCCGCGAAACCCGAGCGACTGAATGTTGAAGAGATCGTCCTCGTGCAGCTTCGACGTGGCGTGACGCTCGACCGCGAGACGGAGATCATCCGCGCCCATGCCGCTGCCGTTGTCGGTAACGCGCAACAGGGACAGCCCGCCGCCCGCCGCGACGATTTCGATGTCGGTTGCCCCGGCGTCGATGGCGTTCTCGACCAGCTCTTTCACGACGCTCGCCGGACGCTCGATCACCTCACCGGCAGCGATGCGGTTGATGGTCTCGGGCGATAGCTGGCGGATGGCCATGGGCGCGCGGGTCAGCTTTTCGCGAGACGCTCGCGCGTCAAAATCTTGGCGAGTTCGACGGCCGGCTGGTCATAGGGATCGACGCCGATCAGATCGGCCATGAACACGGTCTCGAGCATGAAGTGCATGAGCAGCGCCCCCATCGAGGCTTCGTCGAGGCGCGCAATGTCGATCAAGCGGACGGGGCGGCCAGCCTTGGCGAGAGCCTCAGGCACCGCAGCGCTTTGGGCGGCGACGAGATCGCCGATGGTCTTGCCACCAAGGAACTCGATGCCCGCCGCCTTGGCGAGCTTGGCGCTGAGTTTCGGCCCGAGGCCAGCGGCGGGCGTTCGAATGATCGTGATCAGGTGGTCGCGCGGGCCGTCCTGAAACAGCTGCAGCTGGCTGTGCTGATCGAGCGGACCGAGGCAGGCGATGGGGCTCGTCCCCTTGCCGCCTTTGCCAAGGCTTTCGGCCCAGAGCTGTACGAACCAATGGGAGAACGAGCCCAGGCGGTCGGTGTAGGGCATCATGACATGCGTGGAGACGCCGTGTTCCGCGAGCAACGCTGCGGCCACAGCGGCGCCCACGGCTGCCGGGACGTCGTTCGTGGACTTGGCCGAGAGCATTTGATCGACGACGGCTCTGGCGCCCTTGCGGATGGCGCGCACATCAAGGCCGCGTGCGAGCGCCGGCAGAAGGCCCACGTTGGACAGCACGGAGAAGCGGCCGCCGATGCCGGTGTGATGCTCGAGCATCGGAATCTTGTGAGCCGCGAGGAGGGATCGCAGACCATTGGTTTTGCCGACAACCGATGGCTCGGTAAGCCCGAGAAAGAGTGCAGGGATCTTCTCGGCGAGGCCAGCCTTCTGGACGGCGGCAAGCGTGGCGATGGCTTGGGCGAGCGTTTCGACGGTGCCGCCCGATTTCGACGTGAGCACGAAGCGGGTCGAGGCGAGATCGAGGTTGGCGAGTGCGGCGTCAAGCGTGACGGGATCGAGGTTGTCGTAAAAGCGGGTGCGTGGGCGTTTGCGGCTTTCCCCATCGAAGAGGCCGGGGATGTTCCAGCCTGCGAGCTGGGCCAGGGTCTGGCCGCCGAGACCGGAGCCGCCGGTGCCAAAAAAGACGATCGTCTTCGCGCCCTTGGACAACTTGGCAAGAGCTGCTTCGGCGGCGACGATGTCGGCCTCGTCTTCGGCAATCCGCAGGAACGCCAAAGTCCGGTCGCGGTATGCGACGGCGAGCTTGTTGCGCGTCGTCTCCGTGCGCGTGATTTCGGCGGCGAGGCGCGACGGCTTCAAGCCGAATTTGCCGATGGCGTCAGTCAAACAGCCATCGACCGACTGGCGATAGACGCCGCCGTCCTTGGCAAAATCGATCTTGGTATTTTTGGCGGCCATGTCTCGTTCCAGCGGCTATCAGCCGGCACGGGTTGCAACAACAATCGCACCGTGCCTAACGCGACTCGCCGCCCGCGCCAAGGCATCGTAACGCAGGGCGCGAACAACTCACCAAGACTTCGGCTCAAGGCAACGGATTGCGATCGGCGAATTCGAGACGGAAATGCGTGCCGGGCGATTGGGGATCGGGGGTGGCGTCGCTCTCGACCAGGCGGATGGTGCCGCCATGGGCGGTGACCAGCTCGTGCGCAATGGCGAGGCCAAGCCCCGATCCGCCGCGGCGGGTCGAGCCCTGGAACGCTTGAAAGAGGTAAGTTCGTGCGCGAGGCGGCAGGCCCGGCCCGGTATCGACGAGATCGATGATCACCCGCTGGCCGGCGCGCTCGGCCTTGATGGCGATCGCGCCATTGCGGGCAGGGCTACGGCTCTCGATGGCTTGCAGACTGTTGCGAACGAGATTCGAGAACACGCGATAGAGTTGATCCTTGTCGCCGTCGAGACGCAGCCCCGGATCGATCTCGACGCGCCAATCGATGTGCGGATCGGACGAGAGGCGCGGCAGACCTTGGCTGTCGCCGACTTCCTCGATCAACGGACGGAGCAGGAAGGGCTCACGGCGCGGCGGCGGCTCGGCGGCCCTGCCGAAGCGCAGCGTGTCATTGCAGAAGGCGATGGCGCGATCGAGCGAGGCGATCAGCTTTGGGGCGAAACGCTGGACGCGGGGATCATTGACGCTCGTCAGATTGTCTGAGAGCAACTGCACGTTCGCCAGCATGTTGCGCATGTCATGATTGATCTTGCTGACGGCGAGACCCAAGGCCGCAAGCCGGTTTTTCTGGGCGAGGAGCTGATTGAGCTCGCTCTGCATGTGCGCCAACTCGCGTTCGGCGGTGCCGATCTCGTCGGTGCGTGACGACGGGTTGATGACACGGCTCGCATCTTCCGGCGCGGCGCTGAAATGCTCCATGTTGCGCGTTATCCGGGTCAAGGGCCGGACGAACAGGCTATTGAGGGCGATATAGACGAGTGTTCCGGCGACAACAGAGATAACGATCGAGAGCGCCAGGATGTTGAGGCCGTGGCGGATCATCGCCTTGCGAAGCGGGCCCTGCGCCAAGACGATTTCGATGTAGTCGTTGCCGGTCATATTCGGCTGTCCGACAACGCGGATGAGGCGTTCGTCGCGGGTGAAGAACACCGTGACGGCATCCGCAATCAGGCTGGCGCGCGTCTGCAGCCAATCCCAGGGCGTCGAAGGCATGACGCTTTGCGCCGTCCGCAAGTCATAGCTCGCGGCGATATCGAGGTCCTCGTCTTCGCGGACGACCAGGCTGCGGCGCTCAGCACGCTTGATGGCGACCATGCGCACCTGTGCCGCGGTGAGTAGCTCATCGCGCATGCCGCCCGGCATTTCGCCGCCCGGGAAGGCTTCGGCCGCCAAGGCCGCGAGGCGGGCGACTGTCAGACGGTCGGACAGCCATTGGACGCGATAGTTGGCGATCGAGGGGACGAAGATGAGGACTTCGGCCAGCATGACGAAGACGGCTGTCAGAGCCAAAAGCTTCGTCGAGAGGCCGAATCGGCGATTGCGAATGAAATTGGTGGCGGTCTCCCACAACGACGACGGCACCCGCGGCGATGCGGTCGCCTCGGCCTGGGGCGATGCCGGGACGCCTGCCCCGCCTGCCTGATCGATCCCTGTATCCCGTAGCACTGCGTCGTTCGCCGTTGTCAGGAGCCGCAGCGTCAGCCGCCCTCCCACCCCATGTAAGCATCCCACGACCATAGAACGAGCCCGCCCCGGCAAATCCGGCGCAGCAGCGTTAACCGAACATCCGCAGCCAACTGACGAGCTTGCGGACGCCTGGGTTCGCGGCCTTGCCTGCATAGATGCCAAATGCGGCGCGTTTGGAGATTTCCGAAAGCGTCGGGTAGGGCGAGATCCATTCGGTCATCGCTTTGATGTTCATGCCTTGGGATACGGCGAGGGACCACATCTGGATGAGTTCGCCGGCATGCTCGCCGGCTATGCCGGCGCCGAGGATATTGCCGCGCTTGTCGGTCACGACCTTGACGAGGCCCTCGGTCGCGCGCTCCGCCTGGGCGCGGTCGTTCTCATGATAGGGCCACCGGTAGACGTTGACCTTGCCGTGTAGTTTGCGAGCGGCTTCTTCATTGAGACCGATGTTGGCGATCTCAGGGTCGGTGTACGTGACCCAGGGGATGTGACCGGTCTTCACCTTGGCCGGCAGCCGGAACAGCGTGCGGCGAATGACGATGCCCGCGTGATAGTTGGCGACGTGGGTGAACTGCAGGCCGCCGATGACGTCGCCGATGGCGTAAACGCGGCTATTGGAGGTGGTCAGGGCCTTCGAGACGGTAATGCCGGTGCGGTCGTACTTGATGCCGGCTGTGTCGAGGCCAAGATCGGCGACATTGGGTTTGCGACCCGCCGCAACGAGCAAGTGGGTCCCGTCGACGAACGATGGCTCGCCGTTTTCGGTCACCGCGACACGGATGCGGCCGAGTGTGCCTTCGATCCGTTCGACGCGGCAATCCTCGCGAATGACGATGCCTTCCGCGCGCAGCCGTTTGAGAGCGATTGCGGTCAGCTCAGGGTCGTCCTTGCCGAGCGCCTTCATGCCCTCGAGGACCGTTACGTCCGCGCCAAGGCGGCGATGCGCCTGGGCGAGTTCCATGCCGATGGGGCCGCCGCCGATGATGAGAAGGTGGGGTATCGGCGCCTTGTTGTCGAAGATGGTCTCGTTGGTGAAATAGGGGACGGCATCGAGACCGGGAATCGGGGGTACCGCCGGCGAGGAGCCTGTCGCGATGACGAAGCGGCGGGCCGTGATGCGGTTGTCGCCTGCCATGACCGTACGCTTGTCAACAAAGCGCGCGGCCGATTGGATGACGCGCACGCCGAGACCGGTAAAGCGTTCCACGGAGTCGTTCGGTGCGATGGCCGCAATGACGCCTTTGACGTGGTCGTGGACGGCGACTGGATCGATCGCGGGGACGACCGGGCGAATGCCGAAGGGCGCTGACGTGCGCATCTGATGGGCGCGCCGGCCAGCCGCAATCATTGCCTTGGAGGGCACACAGCCGTAGTTCAGGCAATCACCACCCATCTTGTGCTTCTCGATGAGTATGACATCGACGCCAAGTTGAGCTGCCGCCGCCGCGACCGACAGACCGCCGGAGCCCGCGCCAATCACGCAAAGGTCGGCGTGCAAGTCTTGAACACGGTCACTTTGGGCAAGGTCCGTCACGGTCTTCATGCGCGAGGCGTCGGGTGCGGATGCGCCATCGCGCAACAGTGCTGCGGGGGTCGGATCAACCATGGCGATGGCTCCACTTCTTGTACACGACGGGGATCAACGACACGATTCCCAGCAACGTCAATGCAATGAGAATTTCCCGGGTGACGAGTGACTTCGGCGACAGGGCGAGGGGACATAGGGCCGCCGCTTTGTTGGCCAGGCAGGCGGCTTGTTCGGCTTTGGCAGCGCTAACGATGCTGTCGAGGCCAGCCCCTATGGAGGCGAACGCGAAGGTCGCGGGGATGATGCCGAGAACGGTTGCGATCACGTACGTCCTGAGCGGAACGCCGAGAAGCGCTGCCGCGATATTGACAATGAAAAACGGGAATGCCGGGACGAGCCGCAGGAACAGAAGATAGCTCATCGCATCGCGGCGAAAACCTTCGACAAGGCGGGTCAGCGATGGGCCTGCTTTCGCCCGCAAGGTCTCGCCGAACGCCGTCCGAGCCACGAGAAACAGGATAACGGCGCCGATCGACGCGCCGACGACCGCGGCGGCACCGCCGACGAGCCAACCGAACATCAAGCCGCCAGACAACGTTAGGATGAGGGCGCCCGGGACGGAGAGCGCGACCGCTGCGGCGTAGGCGGCGACATATCCGAGCAGCGAAACGAGCAGATGCTCGGTGAGAAAGCCTTGAAATCGATCGCGGGCCGCGACGACGTTTTCGAGTGTCAGATGACGGTGCCAGCCATTGACGAGCACCAGTGCCAACAGGCTGGCGACGACCAGAAGGGGTACCAAGCGGTGCCAGACAGACCTTGGAGGCGCTATCGGCTTGGGGGCGGAGTCGGTAGCGCCAGATCGCTCCGGCAGCCCTTTTTCGTTCGGGACAGGCATGAGCGCCTTCGCGTTGGATTGCTCGGCAGTTCTCGGCATTGCTGATGGCGCCTTCGTCCGCAATTTACTTCGGTCAACAGGTGTTCGTGGCGCCACGAGCCATCCGTTACAGTAAACATAGCGCGAACAGTCCCTGGAAACCCTGCAAAATAGACCGCCTCTCCGAGCTGTGAACAGTTTCGTGCGATCCGTGATCGGTCCCGCCGATGGTGCTTGGATGCGTTGACTTCGCCATAAGCGCTGATATAAACCGCCGCACTCACGATCAGCTTCCGTGAATGTCAGCGCCGGTTCGGCAGTCCGGTTGCATCGACTTTTGTCGGTGAAACCAGTGACCCATCAGGTATTTAGGCATTTCGGGCCGATCCCAAACCGGCTTTAGAGATCAACGGAGACAGATCCGTGAAACGTACGTATCAACCGAGCAAGATCGTTCGCAAGCGCCGCCACGGCTTTCGCAAGCGCATGCAGACCGTCGGCGGCCGCCGTGTCCTTGCCCGTCGCCGGGCCAAGGGCCGTGCTCGCCTGTCGGCCTAAACGCGCATTGGCCGTTTGATCGACTTTGCGACTTTTTGAACGCCGCGGGCACGTGCTCGCGGCTTCAATGCGTCTGGAGATCGCTCGCGGTTCGTGAACCCCATGGAACTTGTCATCCTCAAGAAGCGGGCTGAGTTCCAACGCGTTCGCGGTGGCCAACGCTGGAGCGGACGCGGCTTTCTGGCGGAAGGGAAGCGGCGCGAGATCGCTCAGGCAGACGGCGCGCCAGGAGACGGGGCACCAAGAGACGGGGCGCCGTCTTCGAACGTGACACGGTTCGGCTTTACGGTGAGCAAGAAGGTCGGCAAGGCGGTCGAGCGGAACCGGATCAAGAGGCGGCTCAAGGAGGCTCTGCGGCTGTTGCCGGCCGAGTTGGCACCTATCGCGACGGATGTCGTGGTGGTGGCGCGGAGACCTGCTCTCGACATGGATTTTGCGGATTTGACCGCCGACGTGCGAGCGGCCCTCGCCCGCCTCAAGACAGGCGGTCTTGCACAAGATGGACAGCGGAAGGGGCCGCGGCCATCGAAGCTGCCTACGAAACGGTGACGAGACCTTGACGCGGCGTGCGAGTGGCTTCAGGAAGCGCGTGCTCGCCGAGACAGCAACGGACGGCCCGGCGCCGCGCTACCAACGCCCTCAAGGGGCAGGGATGAGACGCCTATGAATCAGGATCCCGAAACGCAACGCAATCTGTTGCTCGCGATCGCGTTGTCGCTTGCCGTTCTGATCGGTTGGCAGTTTCTTTACGTCGCGCCGCGCACCAAGCTCGAACAAGAACAGCGGCAGCTTCAGCAGCAGGCTGCCAAACAGACGGCGCCGCAGGCCCCGTCTGCACCCGGCCAGCCGGCAGCGGTTCCTCAATCGGGGGGACAGGCTCCCGCGCCGACCATCGCCGCCACACTCACACGCGCCGATGCGATCAAGGCGTCTCCGCGGGTCGCGATCTCCACACCGAACCTGATCGGCTCGATCAATCTGAAGGGCGGCACGATCGATGATCTGGCGCTCGCCAAATACCAGGAAGAACTGAAGCCGCAGAGCCCGAACGTGGTCCTGCTGTCGCCCGCCGCCGCGCCGCAGCCGTATTTCGTCGAGTTCGGTTGGGTGCCAGCGGTCGGCACGAACGCGCCCGTACCCGGACCCGATACGGTTTGGACCGCGGCCAGCACGGCGCCGCTGTCGGTGGGTAAGCCTGCCGTTCTGACCTACAACAATGGGCAGGGCCTGGTCTTCCGCCGCACGATCTCGGTCGACGACAAGTTCATGTTCACGATCAAGGACGAGGTCGAGAACAAGTCGGGCCGCGACGTCGCCCTGACGCCCTATGGCCGCATCTACCGCTTCGGCACGCCGAAGGTCGAGGGCTGGGCGATCCTGCACGAAGGCATGATCGGCTACATCGGCGACGACAAGCTGCAAGAGATCACATACGCGGATCTCACCAAGGAAGCCGACGCCAACCTCAAGGCCAAGAAGGCGGCGGAGGCGGCGAAGCGCTTCAAGCCGGCGACGGGCGGCTGGCTCGGTTTCACCGACAAATATTGGTCCACCGCACTCGTTCCGCCGCAAAGCCAGCCGTTCGACGCGTCGTTCGAGACTCTCGGAAAGGCGGCGGGGCGGAACGAAGTTTTCTGGGCGAACTATCAGCTGACGCCGCTCGTCGTTGCCAACGGCGAGACGAAAGGCGTGGAGAGCCGGATGTTCGGCGGCGCCAAGCAGGTGTCGACGATCGAGGCTTACGGGAAGGATCTGGGCATCAGCCGTTTCGACATGATGGTCGACTGGGGCTGGTTCCACTTCATCACGCGGCCGCTCTTCTTCGTGCTCGACAAACTCTACGGCTGGCTCGGCAACTTCGGCCTCGCCATCATGGCGCTGACGTTCATCGTCAAGCTCCTGTTCTTCCCGTTGCAGAACAAGAGCTATGAATCGATGGCGAAGATGAAGAAGCTGCAGCCGGAGATGGAGCGCATCAAAGAGCAGTACAAGGGCGACACCCAACGCCAACAGCAGGCGATGATGGAGCTCTACAAGACGCAGAAGATCAATCCGGCCGCCGGCTGCTTGCCCGTGCTCTTGCAGATTCCGGTGTTCTTCGCGCTCTACAAAGTTTTGTTCGTGACGATCGACATGCGTCACGCGCCGTTCTACGGCTGGATCAAGGACCTCTCGGCGCCCGATCCGACGTCGATCTTCAACCTGTTCGGGCTACTGCCGTATGCAGTTCCCGAGTTCCTGCACGTCGGCGTTTGGCCGCTGCTCATGGGCGTCACGATGTGGCTGCAAATGCAGCTCAACCCGCAGCAGCCGGACCCCCTGCAGCAGAAGATCTTCAACTGGATGCCCGTGATGTTCACGTTCATGCTGGCCTCGTTCCCGGCCGGGCTCGTGATCTACTGGGCTTGGTCAAACATTCTGTCGATCATCCAGCAGTACTACATCAACAAAAAGAACGGCGCCGAGATCCATCTCTGGAAGAACATTGGCGTCGAGAAGTGGCTTGCCAAGCTTGGTGGACGCGGGGCGAAGAGTTAGCGGCCCCACGAGCTTGCGAACATGCGAACGCCGGAAACGTGAGTTTCCGGCGTTTTGCGTTTCCAACTTGGATTTGGCCTTTGATGGGCGCCGCCCGCCGCAACACGCTCAATCGCAGCCGGCGATACACTGGATACCCGCGGCCAATTCCTTGGCCTTCGACGGCTGGAGGGGTTTCGGCGCGGGCTCCGTCGCGAAGGAGGTGTCGACGTCGGCCTCGTCCTTTCGGGTTTCGCCGTTTTCAGCGAGAATCCGGTCGGCTCTTTCCTGCAGTTCTTTCGTGCGCGGGCTGACGTTCAGATTTGCGAGAGGATCGGCTGTCTTGTCCTGCCGGTCGGCGGAGGCGACTTGCTGTTCGGGCGCGGCGGCCGGGGGCGCGTTGCGCGCGACGGCGGCGGTAGCGGGGGCTGCAGCCGCACCACCGACAACGACACTACGGAGTTTCGATTTTGCTTCGACCGGTTCAAACGGAGACGACCCGATCGTCGCTGCGACAGCGATCGTACTTGCTAACGAAAATGCTTTGACCGTCGCGACGGCAGTACGCATTGACGCAGTCTCCCGGCTGAAGAGCGCTCTGGCGGCACATCTTCGCAGCGGGGTCCTAACAGTGGCTTAACGGCGCACCCGAGATCGACTTACTCGGCGGCGCCTTCTTGCGGCGTCATGCGGCCGAGCGCATCGACGATCACGGCAAGGTCCTCGAGGAACTGCTCGCGCTTCTTCTCGGGGAGGCTCTCGAGGATCCGCTCGTCGACCTTGCGGGAAACCGGCTCGGCGACCTTCAGCATGCGGCGGCCTTCTTCGGTCAGTCGAACCGCATAGGCCCGTGCATCTTCCCGGGTCCGGCGGCGCTGAAGCAGCCCCTTTTTCATCATGCGCCGCACGATATCGGCGAGGGTGCTACGATCAATTCCGGTACGTTCTACCAAGCCGGTCTGGCTGACGCCCTCGTTCGCGGAGACAGTCGCGAGAACGGCGTACTGGCGGGGCGTCAGGTCGCCCACTTGCATTTCAGCATAGAAAACCTCTCCAGCGCACTGCCCCGCGCGGTGCAGCAGGTGAATCGGTGAGCGGGCCAAGCGGTCCGGCTTTTCTTCGCGTTTCATGTTCGCCTTGCTTTTCGATGGGTCTGTCCCTGGAGCAGGCGCTCCATGCTACCTGAAACGAAAGAGCGCCTGAAGACAGAACGTCCAATTCATAAAAACTGTTTCATATGCGAAGGTCCAATCAAAAGGGAGCGGTAATTACGCCAGATGTGAAAATGGCTTCTGCCTGGTGAGAAATTGTGCGAAACCGACACAACAACTCATTAGTGTATGCATTGAGCGACTGACTTATGTCTCTTGCCGCGTGTGCCGCTTGATCAGCCCAACCTGGGCGATCATAAATACGGCGGTCAGGGGGATGATCCCGAGCACTTTGAAGTTCACCCAGGTGGGCTCCGACATCGTGCGCCAAATCAGCTCGTTCAGGCCTGCCATCACGACAAAGAAGCCGATCCAGCGCATCGTGAGCTTACGCCACCCTTCGTCCGTCAGATCAAAGGCCTGACCGAGGACGGTCTTGAGAAACGGCTTGTTCCTCGCGAGGCCAATGGCCAGAACGCCAGCGAACAAGAGGTTCACCGCGGTCGGCTTCATCTTGATGAAGCGCGGGTCGTCCAACAGAAACGTCAGGGCGCCGAACAGCAGCACGATGACCGTCGTGACCATCAGCATCGGCGTGACACGGCCAAACATCACGCGGGCGGCAACCAGCGAGGCCAGCGTAGCCGCCATCAGAACAGCGGTTGCCGGTTTGATGCCGAACTTGGCGTAGGCACCGAAGAATAGGACGAGCGGCGCCAAGTCTATCAGAAACTTGGCCAAAGACGGCTGCTCTTCCGGCGGCGCAGCCTGAGGTACGGCTTTGCCACGGTCGTGTTCTTGATCGGACATTCGGAGGTCTGCTCCCGTCCCGGCTCAGCCGGCCTTCGTCTCGTTCGAAGCCGGCGCGCCGTCGCCATGCACGACGATCGTACGTGGTTCGGGAAGACGATACTTCTGCATCAGGCGGATCTGCCAGACCAAGTAGAGCGACGTCAGGGGCATCACGATGAACAGCTTGAAGATCATCCAGATGTCCAGGCCGGTCAGCTCAGGCTTTTTCAGCATCCACATGATCGCAGATGGCGTCGGGATGTGAGCGCTGGCGAAACCGAGACGCACCGCCTCGTTGGCCACTGCCGTCACGAGGAAGAAGATCGCGACGTTGCGCGTCAACTGATGCCAGCCATGGTCGGTATAGTAGAACGTCTTGCCGAAGACGAACTCGAAGAAGTACTTCTTGCGCATCAAGCCGACGAACAGCAGAACGGCCACCAACGCATTGAAAACGGTGACCTTTATTTGAACCCACATGGGGTCGCCGGTCACCAGGGTCAGCACTCCGAACACGATCGTGACCGCACCGGCGATAAACGGCATGATTGGGGGGCGGCGGAACACGATCAGCGACGCGATCAGCGCCAACGCCGTGGTGATCAGCAGCGACCAGACGCCAGCCTTGACGCCAAAGGCGAAGTTCACGACGAACATCGTGAAGATGGGGCCGAGCTCGCTCAGAATGTTGAGGGTCTGTTCGGCATTGAACGGATAGACACGACGCAGAGCGCTCATTCCCTTCTTTTCCCTTCCGTACCGGCCGGTCGACCGGCACGTCCCCTCGGTATTGTCTTAACTCAACGCAATGGCGCGCGCAAAGTCGCCCGCGTCGAACGGCTGCAGGTCGTCGATACCCTCACCCACACCAATAGCATGGATCGGGAGGCCGAACTTGGCCGAAATTGCGACAAGGATGCCTCCCCGCGCCGTTCCATCCAATTTGGTCATTACCAATCCGGTAACGCCCGCCCTATCCCTGAATACATCCACCTGGTTAAGAGCGTTTTGACCGGTCGTGGCGTCCAACACAAGTAAGACGTCGTGAGGAGCGGTCGAATCGATTTTTTTGATCACGCGGACGACCTTCTCGAGTTCGTCCATCAGTGCCGCTTTGTTCTGTAGACGCCCTGCCGTGTCGATTAGGAGGATGTCGGCTCCCGCCGCCTTCGCCTCCGACAGAGCATCGAATGCGAGGCCGGCGGCGTCGGCGCCTTCCGGGCGAGTTACGACCGGTGCGCCCGACCGCTCTCCCCAAACCTGCAATTGTGCGACGGCTGCGGCGCGGAAGGTATCGCCTGCGGCGATGACGACTTTCTTGCCCTCGCGGCCATACTTGGCGGCGAGCTTGCCGATCGTCGTCGTCTTGCCGGTGCCGTTGACGCCGACGAACAGGATGACATGCGGTTTGCGGGCGACGTCCAAAACCAATGGCTTGGCGACAGGGGCAAGAACGCTCTCGACTTCGGTTGCGAGGACCTGGCGAACCTCATCTGGGGTGATCGTCTTGTCGTAGCGCGTCTTTTTCAGCGTCGACGCGATGCGCTCGGAGGTCTCGAGGCCAAGGTCCGCCTGGATCAGGAGATCTTCAAGGTCATCGAGTGTTGCGGCATCGAGCTTGCGCTTGGTGAAGACGCTGGAGATGCCATCGGTCAATTTGCTCGATGTCTTCGAGAGACCGGATTTCAGACGTTGGAACCAGCCGCCCTTCGCAAGTGGCGGTTCCGGTGCGGTCTCGACGACGGTCTGAGCAGCCGCATGCGCGACGGCTGGTGCGGCGGTCGCGGCTTCTGCTTCAGCTTCGGCCGGGCCCGGCGGCGGCGCTTGTGGTTCTGCGGCGGGGGCGGCAAGCTCGTCGGCGCGCACGGACGGGGGTACCGCCTCGACCGGCTTGTCGGAGCGACCGAACAGGCGGCCGAACAGGCCCCGCGGTTTGTCTTTATCGGTGCTCAAACGACTTCCTCACCAATCAATTCATTGGGCGTCGCGCCCGTGATGCGCGCTCTTACGATCTCGCCGCGCTTGCCCGCAAGGACAACTCCGGAAAAATCGCCGGCGCGTGCACGGTCCGGCGTCTCCTGGAGCACATCGAGCGTGCGGCCCACCTGAGACGACAGGTGTGAGGCAAGACGACGCTGGCCGGCGAGGCGCAGTCGCGCCGCACGTTCCTTCGCGACGGTATTCGGGATCTGCGGCATGTGAGCCGCCGGCGTTCCGGTACGCGGGGAAAATGGGAAGACATGCAAATATGTCAACCCGCACTCGTCGACGATCCGCAGCGAGTTGTCGAACATCGCGTCGGTCTCGGTCGGAAATCCGGCGATCAGATCGGCGCCGAAGACCACGTCGGGGCGAAGGCGGCGTGCCTCATCGCAAAAGCGGATGGCGTCGGCGCGCAGATGCCGCCGCTTCATCCGCTTGAGGATCATGTCGTCGCCGGCCTGCAACGAGAGGTGCAGATGCGGCATCAAGCGTGGCTCCTCTGCGAGCGCTCGCATCAAATCGGCATCGGCCTCGACCTGATCGATCGACGACAGGCGCAGCCGCGGCAAGTCCGGCACATGCTTCAAGATCTGCCTGACGAGCTTGCCAAGGCGCGGGGTATTGGGGAGATCGGCGCCGTAGGAGGTCATGTCGACGCCGGTCAGCACGACTTCCTTCGTGCCTGTCTCGACCAACCGGCGGATCTCGCTCACGACCTCTCCCGCCGGAACCGAACGCGAGGGCCCGCGACCAAAGGGAATGATGCAGAAGGTGCAGCGGTGATCGCAGCCGTTCTGAACCTGCACGTAGGCGCGGACGCGCTTGCCGAATCCCGGCAGCAGATGGCCCGCTGTTTCGCGCACGCTCATGATATCGTCGATCTGCACGCGCGCGCTGCCATCGAGCGAGAGGCCCGCGAAGGTCTCCGGCTTCAACTTCGAATGGTTGCCGACGACATGATCGACCTCCGGCATGGCGGCGAAATGCGCGGTCTCGGTTTGCGCCGCGCAGCCGGTGACTATCAGGCGTGCGGCCGGATTTTCGCGGCGCAACTTGCGGATCCTCTGCCGCGCCTGGGCGACGGCTTCGGCGGTGACGGCACAGGTGTTGACGATGATCGCGTCGTCGAGCCCCGCCGCCGCCGCATGCGCGCGGACGATCTCGCTCTCGTAGGCATTGAGGCGGCAGCCGAGCGTGACGACACGCGGGCCGGCGTCGGCCGCGCTCGCTTCGGGCGCCGGGCCGGCCTCGTCGCGGTCAGCAAGGGGCACGGGGTGAGACATGAGCGGCTTGTAGGGCCGAGGTGCCGGCGTGGGAAGAGGGTGTGGCAGAACACTCAGGTACAAATCAGCGCGCGCTCGTGATGAGCTAGGTGAGGCGTGGCGCCTTGGCAATCGCCACGTAATTCATACTGTCGCTTCGAGCAAGGCTTACTTAGCCAAAAAACTTTATCGGGTTACTCCCGGCGACCCTCGCTGCATCAAGAGCAGCACGAGGATCGTTGGCGGAAATAGGAATGCCAACAGCCCCCAATACGACGCATCACGCATCTTGATGGTCGCTAATATTCCTGCCATTATGGCAAATGTGACAGAAATAGTTCCCCAAGCAGATATAAGGACTGTAAAACCGAAATCTTGCGCGAGCAGATAGCGCATCCAATAAATCATTACGCCAAAAACTACAGCGAGCGCAACAAACGCTACCCAGCCAAAACGTGCTGTAATCTGGTCAAGCTGACGATAGGCGGTCTCTGCGGCCTGGATTGCACGCTCACGTTCGGCCTGCGCTGCTTCCGCCTCCCGTACCAAGTGCTCGCGTTCATCAAGTTGGCGACGTTCAGCATTTGCGCGTAAGATCGCCTCGTCTTCGCTGGCGCGGATGAACTCAATGTGCAGCGCAGTCGGCACGGTCTTGGTTTGTCGGCGCTCGGCGAGCCATCCTTTGGCCTTTGCGATGTCCTCACTAAACAACAGCCGACTTACCGGCCGGCCTGCGACATTCCATTGGTTCGCGAGACCCAGCAGTCTCGTGTGCTCGCGCAGCCAAATTGGGTCCTCGCTAAGCGCTCGGGTTAGCCGAACGACGCCGGAACCGAAGCCTGACCCTGGCACCTTCTGCTCAGCGTAGAAGTGAATGTAATTCAACTCGGCAAGGGGCGGCGGCACGGCCACTCCCTCGATAGGATAGCATAGCACTGGGATTAGGCGCTTTCCGAGGCGCGCTGCTTCCTCCACCTCCCAAGCGCAAATTTGTGACAGAGCTGAGGACTGAGTAAGGACGAAAACGACCGTGTCGGCATCACGGATCATTTCGCCAAGCCGACGCTTCCATGCGTCAGCGCCTTGTATACCGCGGCGATCGATTAGAACGTTGAAACCGGTCCCGTCGAGCACGATGTCAAGCTGGTCGGCAAATTCGAGGTCGTCGCGTGAGTAAGAAATGAATACGCTAAACTTATCAGACTCGCGCTCAACTTCTGTCATCGCCCCGCCTGTCAGAAAATTCGTAAATCACAAATTAATTACCGCGTTGCAGTCGGGAGAGGCAAGGGTCGGATAATGACGTAACGTGACAGATCTATATGGAGCGGCAATAAACCGCAATGATCTGGACAAGGATCGTCCTGCACGGCATCACACCGTAATCTCCCCCTCGTACTCGTCCTCGGCGGGGCCGGTCATGAGGATGCGGTCGGCGGCGGTCCATTCGATGCGGAGGGGGCCGCCGGGAACGTTGACGGTCACGGTGCGGTCGGTCAGGTTCTTGCGGGCGGCGCAGACGGCGGCGGCGCAGGCGGCGGAACCACAGGCGCGGGTGAGCCCCGCGCCGCGCTCCCAGGTCTTCAAATCGATCGAGTGCCGCGACGTCACCTTGGCAAGCGAGATGTTCGCGCGCTCAGGAAACAGCCGGTGATATTCCAGCATCGGCCCGACCTTGCCGAGATCGATGATATCGAGGCGATCGACAAAGAAAACGCAGTGAGGATTGCCGACGTTGACGACGGCCGGCGTCGAGATCAGCGGCGCATCGATGGGGCCGACCTGGAGTTCGATGCCGCGCGTGTCGTGGAACTGCTCGACGAGCGGGATGTCCTGCCAGCCGAACTTCGGCGATCCCATGTCGACGGTGATGCTCGACTTGTCGCCGACACGAACATCGAGCACGCCGGGACGGGTTTCGACCTTGAAGTCGCTTCTGCCGGTCTGTTCTTTCAGCACCCAGCCGACACAACGGGTGCCGTTGCCGCAGGCGCCAGCCTCGGAGCCATCGGTGTTGTAGATGCGGACGTAAGCGTCGGTTCCTTTGGTTTTCGGATCGTGGAGCACCATCATCTGATCAAAGTGGGTGCGCGGGTTGGCGGCGACGGCTGCTGCCTGCTCGGCGGTAAAGACGAACTTGGAGCCGCGCAGATCGACGACGACGATCTCGTTGCCGAGGCCGTTCATCTTGCGGAAATGGAGTGTCGTGTTCATGGGCGAGATATAAGGCGAGTTTGTCTGATTGGACAGGCCTTAGCGGATGCGACTAGGCTTTAGGCGGGCTTGGCCGGCCGTGCCCTCCAGGAGATTGCGATGCGACGCGTTCTAGCAGGTTTGGTGGTCGTTTGGATGTCTGCCACCGCGGCGTTCTCCCAGTCGATCAGCATCGGGGAGATGACGTTCGACTTTGCCGACCCGGCGCTGGCCACCAAGGATGAAGCACAAAAGTCATTCATCGCCGCCTTCAAGGCCGCGAAAGCGTCGCGTGATCCGGCGCAGATGGCTCAACTGGTGCATCCGGCGTCGCGGGCGTGCATGTCGTCGCCGGTCAGCAAGGCCTACTTCGACGAACGGATGCGGCGGGACGTGACGAGTGGGCTTCCGGACGACGCAAAGATCGTCTTCCTGACGAAGGACAAGAACAGCGCGGCGTTCGATCAACTCGCCGCGCGCGGTGACCTGACAACGCTTCCGGTGACGCCGACCGACCTTATCGGCATCGACTACACGCGGGAGGAGCGAGACGCGAAGGGCATGTTGCTCAAACATGTGGGCAACACGATCGTCCGGCAGCTCGCCCGGCACGACGGCAAGCTCTTGATGGTCGAGTACTGTCTGACGGCAAAGGGCGAAGAGGCGTTCGCGAAGAAGCCGCGCGCTCAGCCTGCCAAGCCGTAAGTCACGCTGGGCGGGCAGCTCTTGCGCCGGGTGCCCGCTGATATTGGCGACTGATTGCACTTTGCTGGCGCAAAAAGTCACGCGGTCTCGCGGTGCCACTGAAGCGGCGCGAGCCACTCCAGCATTGCCACGGGTGCCACACCCACGAGGATTACTCCTCGCAACATCAGCCTCCCGCAGCAGAAGCACGACTTTCTGACGAGGTTCCGTCAGCGATCGCACCCGGCGCAGGACACACAAATGGCCCCACGGCGCCGGGGTTCAAGGGGCCTGTCAAAAAAAACGCCGGCCGACCTTTTCGCGTGAAAAGATCGGCCGACCTTGTCGATTGACTATCTTGGCGCGACTGATGTCACGGCACCTTGATGCCGGCCTTTTCGATGACCACTGCGTAGCTGCCGCGTTCCTTCTTCATCGCGTCGGCATAGGCTTGACCTGCTAGCTCCGGCATGATGACGCCGAACTTCGTCATCGCTTCACGCACCTCCGGCAATTTACCGACGGCGACAAGTTCATCGATGAGCTTTTTGGTGATGTCGGCCGGCATGCCGGCGGGGCCGACCCAGCCAAATGCCGGCATCATCTCGAAGCCGGGCAGCGTTTTCGCCGTGGTCTCGATTTCAGGCGCAAGCGGGAACGGCTGCAGCGACGTCATCGAGATGGCGCGGATCTTGCCGGCTTTGATGAACTCCGATGCGGCCGGGAAGTTGTCGCACGCGACCTTGATCTGGCCGCCGATGAGATCTTGCAGCGACTGGTTGGAAGCGCGGTATGCGACGGGCGCCATCTTCAAACCGGCCTGCAAAGCCAACATCTCGCCGCAGATGTGCTGCGTGGTGCCGATGCCCGACGTCGCGTAGGGCGTGTCCGGATTGGCCTTCAGCCAGGCGATCAATTCAGCGGTTGTCTTGGCGGGAACGTCGTTGTTGACGATCCACACGTTCGGCGTCGCGGCCATGAGATAGAGGTAGGTGAAGTCCTTTTCGGCGTTGTACGGCATCTTGTCCTTGATGAGGACCGGATTGATGGCGAGACCACCTGATGTGCCGACCGCGATGGTGTAGCCATCTGGCGCCGACTTCACCGCCGCATTGAGGCCCGTGACGCCGCCGGCACCGGCCTTGTTCTCGATCACGAATTGCTGGCCGAGACGCTTGCCGAGATGTTCAGCGAAAATGCGCGCCATGACGTCGGTGTTGCCGCCTGCGGCGAAGGGCACAATCACGGTGACCGGCTTTGTCGGCCAGTTGGTTTGCGCCGTGGCGGCGGTGGCAGCGAAGCCCAGCGCAGCGACGGCCGAGACGGCGCGCGCCAAGAAACGAGACAGCATTCAAAGTCCTCCCAAAGCGATCGTTCATTCGATCTTGGTGACGTTTGAACTCGATTTTCAGACGGCGCACAAGATCGGATTGGCTGCTCGACGAACCGTGGCCAGCTGAAATCTGAGGTCATCATTCGTGACCGAGCTGCCGCTTTTTCGCCGCGAGACCGGATCAAGGACGGCGGCAGCGGGGTCTTTACATCGAAACCATCGAGGGGACCGCTGCCGTGACCAGCATTACCACCACCCACGCCGCCGCCGTCGAAGTCGCCGACTTCGCCGTGACCGGCCTCGACGCCAGCGAACGCATCGGGCAAGCGATCGACCGGCCGCGCTCGCGCCGCGCCCGCCGCTTCCTTGTCCTCACCGGATTGGCGTGTGGCGGCGCGGCGACCTATGCCGACCCGTCGATCTGGCCGCGCCTTTGGTCGGTTACGGCGCCGGTCGCTGGGGCACTCGTCGAGGCTACGCGGCAGCCCCCCACGGCGACAGTGCAACCGTCGCAAGCGACAGAGCCCGCTCAGGCCGCCGCGACCGCGACGCCATCTGCACCCCCTGCCAGCACCGCCAGGGAGCCGGAGCAAGCGGCCGCCAGCGAGCCTGTAACGATGGCGATGCCGGCGCCGCCGATGATCCCCGCCGCGCCGAAGACTGCGAGACAAGCCGAACCGGCCAAGCCCGCGGGTGGTGCCTATGCGGCGCCGAAGGAGACCCCGATCGATCCGCTGGTGAAGCGCGCGGCGGCTGCCGGGCTCCATCCTGATTTGTCGCTTGCGCTCATGAAACGTCTGAGCGAGGCCGACTTTGCTACAGCCAAGACGGCGATCGACCGTGCGCTCAAGGAGACGGGCGATACTGAGACGTTGATTTGGCCGCAGAAAGCCGCCAAAGGCGCGACGCGTTTTCGTGTGAGCTTCGTGCCGGGCGCTCCAGATGGCTGCCGCCGCTACGTCGTCGAGATCGCCAAGGACGGCTGGCAGACGACGGCGCTTCCGGTCGAGACTTGCGGCGTACGGAAGCTCGCCGCCAAGCGCGGATGATGGTCACTTCTTGCGGTAGATGCCAGTGAAGGAGACGTTCATGCCACCGCATTGCATGTTGTCGCGGACGACCAGGTAGGGGCCGAGCGCGATCATGTCGAGCTGGCAGTCCGTGGCTGCGGCCTTGTCCTTCGGAATGGCTGTGGCGCCATCCGTTCCTGATAGGCCGACGGACAGGCGGTTCGAGGCGGGGTCGGCGGTGAAGTCGATGTTGCCGGAGTTGACCGCACCGCGCGCGACGCGCTGCGGGTCCTTGCCGCCGTAGGTCGCTTCGCCTTTGAAGGCGAGGGCCGCGCCTTTCGGCGTGACGCTGATTTCGGCTTCTTCGCGCACCCAACGACCGACGAAAGCGCGCTTGGTCGATTGATCGGCGCTGCGTACGGGCTGCACCGTGTTGCCCTTGATGATGCCTGACGTGCCGCGGCCGGTCTTGTTGACGAAGGTCGCGCAAGCCGTCGTGTCATAGACGTCGCCGAGGAGCACGACGTCACCGGGCTGGACGAAGGCCTTGCGGCGGCAGGCTTCGAGGCCTTTGGCGCCGGCGTCGCAATTGGCGTCGTAGAAGTGCGTGCGACCGGCGCTGCGCTTGATTTCAGCGATCTGGAGCGCGCCGAACATTTGCGGGTCGGTTTCGTCGCTGCAGGCGAGCGCGGCACCCGACATCAATAGCGCGCCTACCGCGCCAAGGCCTGCACCCCATTTGCTCATCGCTTTCATCGGAACCCCGTGTGAGACGTTGCCCCAGGGATAGCGACTACGGGGCGGAAAGTGGAGGTGATTAGGCAGGTGATTGGCGCACGTGGCGGTAGGTGGGCGGAAAATCCGGTACGCGGGTGCGAAACCTAACCGGCACTATTTCCGAATAAACTAGCGAACTCGCTTGCCGGATCGAACGAGGAGCCTGGCGGGACACACACGAATACCAGACCGCCGAAGATGCGTTCCCAATGGGCGCCTGCGGCCTCGGTCCGCCTGCAAACCTCCAGAAAGAGCGGGTCGTTGGCCTGCTGGTGGGACAACACGAAGTTGTGCGTTTGCCAGCCCGAGCGCTGACTGAGGCGGACAAAGGTAAGCGAGCCGTCTGGATTTTCATCGACTTCGATAATGTCGCGGTACCCTATAAAGTCCAACAACAGGAAAGGCACGTTGTCCAGCCGCACTTCATTCTTGCCGACGCGCGCAACATCAAATGTTCCGGAAAAATCCAAGTGCGAAAAATGAATCGTCGTTGCCACTCCAATGGTCCTTCATAATGCGCACCGTGACCCGTTATGCCGCCGCCTTCGGTTTTGAGCCAAGCGCCGGAGCCGAATGGCTGCTGTCACCTTTCCTCAATCGACAATTCTGAACTCGGCAATTGTGCCGTCAGGAAGACCTTCAATCTGGCGCGCAATGCTCCCGGCAACAGCGACCAATTCTACGCGGCTGATAATCCCGACATTTTGAGGCGAGTACTCACCACCTAGCACTGCTGGAATCTTCAAGGAGTAGCAGTGTCCTTCAGCCAGAGGCCCGAGGCTGGCGCGCGCCACCTCAACAAATGCTTTCATCTCCCAGTCAATAGAGATTTCCTTGCGTGACCAAACAAGCGAGAAGTCTGCAAGGCTAGTCGACACGAGTGTACACGATGGCTCTTCCGGACAGACACGCCAGATTTTGCCGCACGCATCTTCGAAGAGAACGTTGCCGAAGTCATTCTCTGCAATGATCTTGCGCGGACGGACCCCCAGCCAGCCCCAGCCTTCAAGAATGGAATTCAACAGGTTCATTCAGCGCTCAACATTCACGCCGCCACGCCGCCGCCTTCGGTTTTGAGCCAGGCGCCGCAGCAGGCTTTGGCGAGTTCGCGGACGCGGAGGATGTAGCTCTGGCGTTCGGTCACGGAGATGACGCCGCGCGCGTCGAGCAGATTGAACACGTGGCTCGCCTTGATGCACTGGTCGTAAGCGGGCAGCGCCATGAGGTGGCGTGCGGCGCCCCCCACCCCTAACCCGCCCCCACCAGGGGGAGGGGGATTACCGGCGGCGCGGACCGTGCCTTTTTCGAGCAGCGATTTACACTCGGCCTCGGCATCCTTGAAGTGCTGGAGCAGCATGAAGGTATCGGCGTGCTCGAAGTTGTAGCGGGAATACTCCTGCTCGGCCTGCTGGAAGACGTCGTTGTAGGTGAGCTTGCGGGCGTCGGTGCGGCCGTTGAAATTCAAGTCCCAGACGCGATCGACGCCCTGGACGTACATGGCCAGGCGCTCGAGGCCGTATGTGATCTCACCTGACACCGGCTTGCAGTCGTAGCCGCCGACCTGCTGGAAATAGGTGAACTGCGTCACTTCCATGCCGTTGCACCAGACTTCCCAGCCGAGGCCCCACGCGCCGAGCGTCGGGCTTTCCCAGTCGTCCTCGACGAAGCGGATGTCGTTCTTCGCCGTGTCGATGCCGATGGCGTCGAGGGACTTGAGATAGAGGTCCAGGATGTCGGGCGGTGACGGCTTCATGATCACCTGGAACTGGTAGTAATGCTGCAGGCGGTTGGGGTTTTCGCCATAGCGGCCGTCCTTCGGCCGGCGCGAGGGCTGGACGTAGGCCGCATTCCACGTCTTCGGCCCGAGCGCGCGCAGCGTGGTTGCCGGATGGAACGTGCCGGCGCCGACTTCCATGTCGTAGGGCTGGAGCACGACGCAGCCTTGCGCCGCCCAGAACTGTTGCAGCGTCAGGATCAGGTCCTGGAAGCTCTCCTTCGGGCGGAGGGCTGCGAGGGCGGGTGCGGTGGCGGCAGTGGCGGTCTTCGGCATGGTCGTCCAATCCAGATCGGCAAATTGCCCGTCCATCACTTGCATTCCCGGCCGAGCGAAGCGAGAGCCGGGA
>JAPXTA010000012.1:26893-56878 GCA_033812735.1 Hyphomicrobiaceae bacterium
GAGAAGACGCGGTCGATGAACATGCGGAAGCAGCCGTCCTCGCCCCGCGGCGGGGTGCGCTCGGCGAGGGCCGCGATGGCCGCCCGCAGGGCCTCGAGGCCCTCGCCGCTGTGCGCCGAGGGCTTCCGGGGATGCAAAAGGCAAGAAGGGCGCTGCCCCAAGTGCTGCCGGACCTAGCCGATTTTGGCGGCGGCGTCACGTAGGGCGGCGGGCGGGGTACAGGGCATCTTTAGGGGTCTTTACATTTCAGCGTTGCCGGGGCGTCGGAGGAATGGCCCAATATTGCCATTGCTGCTGAGGGTCGTTGCCATGCCGAACTGCCGTTTCGCCGCCTTGTTGGTCGCCGCTGCCGTTGCGGGTGCACCGGCGTTTGCGCAGGACCGGGCCGCACGGGCAGCAGCCGAGCGGCTTTTGTTGAAGCCGACATGTGCCAGTCAGGCGCTACGCGACCAGATCGTCGCCAAGATGATCCAACAGGGGGGCGACTACGAAAAGGCAACCGCGAAATGGGAACTCGACGCGAAGTGCGAGCAACTGGCGTTGACCGACAAACCGGCGCACGACACGACCGATCCCGCTGACGCAGCTTCTCACAAAGACTGGATTTACGACGCCCGCTGGAGTTCGGACGGCAAGCTCATCTCGACGGCGGGTCGCGATACCGACGTGCGGATCTGGGACGCGAGCACGGGCAAGAGCGTTCGCACGATCGAGATCGGCAAGATGACGCCGGTGCGCAGGATGCAATACCCGTCGCACGTGCGCATGGTCCGCTTCCTCAATGGCGACAAGATGCTCGCCGTTTCAGCGGATGCGCATCCGGTCCGCATCTTCGACGTCGCGAGCGGCAATCAGGTTGCCGAGATCGTCTACCCGTTCCCGGAACAGCATTCGGCGACCGCGCCGGCCATCGCCGCGACGCAGAGCGGCCTTCTCGTCATCGCTGGTTCGTCCGCCGATCTCGTCGCGTACGACGTCAACGCGAAATCCGAGCGCTACCGGATCAAGACCACCGGCACCGACTGGCCTCGCTTTGCGATTTCGGAGGCGGCCGGACTGCTGGTGACGACGGTGCGGGGGAAGGATCGCGGTCGCGATCGTAGCGTTATTTTGCAAATGCGCGACCTTGCGACGGGCGGACCACTCTGGCAGGCCGAGGCGCAGGGCAGTCTCACGGCGTCCTCGATCGCTTTCTCACGCGATGGCAAGCAACTCGTCGCGGCAGTCGACGGGCAAGCGTACGTCTATGACGTCGCCGCGAAGAAGCTCACAGCGAAGGTCCAGTATTATCCCAGTTTCGGCGGCGGCATGGACATCACGTTCACCTCCGATGGCAAGCAGCTGATCACTGGTTCGCGCCATGCGCAGCTGTGGGACATCGCGACGGGCAAGCGCGTACACCACTTCGGGCCGTTCCAGGATCTCTTGCATTCGACCGACGTCAGCCCCGACGGCAAGTATCTCGTGACGGGACACATGGGCTCGGACGGGCGCATCTGGGAGATCGCGACGGGGACGTTCTTCCGCCGGTTGGGGAAGAACGTGTATCCGCCGGGGTAACCTGGAGGCGAAACAGATTTCCCTCGTACGTCAGCCAGCTCAGGGCATCAGCTATCCGGACGGCCACCACTTTTTCTTGTACGAGGGGCGTGCCGATTCATAGGCGCGGGCTTCGCCAAAAATTGCCTCGACGTAGCCGGCGTCATCGAGGTCCTGAAAAGCCTGCTGCGGAAGTCTAGGCACGGCGGGAAGCTTCAGCCGGTCGACAATCCAAAGATTGCCGCCATCGAGTTGCGCTTTCCAATGTTCCTTTTCCGAGCGCGGCAGATGGCCATCGATGAGAGCGAAGATCTCAGCCAGATCAGCTTCGGTTTGATCGTCGTAACGCGGGGAAATCGTTGCGCGGCGACCGTCGAATGGGCCGCACAGCTGACGGGGAAGGCGGAAAGGAGGCTCAGTCCCACGTGTCCGGCGAATGGCCTTGAGATACTCATGCGCCGCGATCACCACTTCGTACCGGTCCAAGAACAGGTGCGATGACTGATAGAGTCCTGTCTCACAGTTGGACACGATCTTTGCAATGAGGGACTGAGGGGCGTAGCTCGACGGGTTCTCGACATGGTAGCCGGGATTGCAGCCCCAGAAGATCCAGGACACTAACGCCAGGTCGCAGTCGGGCCGCGCGATCATGGCTTCGAAAACCGTATCGGCGTTATCCCAATTCGCGTTCCGCGCCCACAGCAGCCAAGTATCCTGAGGCTGGCCTTCGAGCCAACTCCAGAAATCCTCGAGATATCGGCGCTCGCCGGGGCCGAAGTCATCGTTGTCGTAGTATGTCTTAGGAATCATCGATCATTCATCCGCGGCAGCCCATCGTCCCGCGTAATCAGACTAGAGATGTTATGTTAAGAGATCTTCTCGGCAGGCTAGCGCCGAGCGGCCATAACATCAGCGGGAACTGTAGGGTTCGTGCTGACTGCGTCAGTGAGCCTGGGCTCCGGGCACACCGATGCCAGTGTATTGGAGGCCTTGCCGGGCGGCCTCGCTCGCGCGGTAGACGTTGCGGAGGTCGACGAGGATGGGCTTGGCGAGGGCCTTGGCGATGCGGCCCAAGTCGAGGCCGCGGAACTGATCCCACTCGGTGACGATGACGGCGGCGTCAGCGCCGCGCACGCAGGCGTAGGGGTCGGTCGCGTAGTCGACTTCGAGGCCCATCTGGCGCGCCTGATCCATCGCCTCGGGGTCGAAGGCGCGGACTTTGGCGCCGGCATCGATCAGGGTCTGGACGATGGCGATCGATGGAGCGTCGCGCATGTCGTCGGTATTGGGTTTGAAGGCGAGGCCCAGCATCGCGATCGTCTTGCCGCGCACGTCGCCGCCGCAGGCCACGATGACTTTGCGGCCCATGGCACGCTTGCGCTGATCGTTCACGGCGACGACCGCCTCGACGATGCGCACGGGGCTCTCGAAGTCCTGTGCCGTCTTGACGAGCGCCTGGGTGTCCTTAGGGAAGCAGGAACCGCCGTAGCCTGGACCCGCATGCAGGAACTTGGAGCCGATGCGGCCGTCCATGCCGATGCCGCGCGCCACGTCCTGGACATTGCCGCCGACCTTTTCGCAGAGATCGGCGATCTCGTTGATGAAGGTGATCTTGGTCGCGAGGAAGGCGTTCGCTGCGTATTTGATGAGTTCGGCGGTGCGGCGGCCAGTGTAGAGGATCGGCGCCTGGTTGATGTAGAGCGGCCGGTAGACTTCGGCCATGACCTCCTTGGCGCGCTCGTCCTCGACGCCGATGACGATACGGTCGGGGCGCTTGAAGTCGGTGATCGCCGCGCCTTCGCGCAGGAACTCGGGATTGGAGACGACGGCGAAATCCTTCTTAGGGCGCAGTTCCGCGAGGATGCGTTCGATCTGGTCGCCGGTGCCGACCGGGACGGTCGATTTTGTGACGACGACGGCGCCCGGCATCAACGATTTTTCGGCTTCGCGGACGGCGGCAAAGACGTAGGAGAGATCGGCGTGGCCGTCGCCGCGGCGTGATGGCGTGCCGACGGCGATGAAGACGACCGGCGTGTCGCGCACGCCCGCCTGCATGTCGGTCGTGAAGGCGAGCCGGCCCTCCGCGACGTTCTTCTTGACCATCTCTTCAAGGCCCGGCTCGAAGATGGGGATGCGGCCCAAGCGCAGGGCTTCGACCTTGGCTACGTCGACGTCGATGCAGGTGACGTCATGGCCAAAATCGGCAAAGCAGGCGCCGGACACGAGACCGACGTACCCCGATCCAATAACAGCGATCTTCATGGATGGAGATCTCCGCTGGTTTTCCGCGCGCGGGCGATGTTGTCCGCCTGCCATGCATACATTGTGCCGGAGCTTAACAAAGTCAGCCCCCCGGCAAAGCGTCTCTTAAGCAGTACCGGCCAGGCTTGTCGTCCTCTTTTGTGGCTATCCTCAACTAGTTGTTAAGGGCCGTCCACGTACTGTGCGGGTTGCGATTGTCGCGCGTTCGCATGCCAACTCATGTCCTGAAAGACACGACGCGTGATCGGCCGCCGACAAATTGCCTGGTTCCTGGTGGGCTTCTTCAGCGCCTCGCTGATCGGCCTCGTCGTGCGCGCTACTCCGGCTAGTGCGCAGACAACATCGCCGACCCAGATGTCTCCGCTACCCCAGCGCAAGGCTGAGCCGCTGCGGAGGCTTCCGGCCCCGGCGTCGAGCGACGACGATGAGAGCACCCAATGGGGGCAGCCGACCGTTCGCATCGCGCGCCCTCCTGCCGAAGGTGCGGTTGCCGGCGACGACGCAGCGTCCGGCGATCAGGATGGCGATGATCCTGGCAATGCGGCCTCGCGCCGGAATGGCGACGGGATGCAGGCCGACGGGCTCGAGGCGCCTGTCGAGCAGGACGGTGTCATTCCGACTGGTGAAGCCGACGCCGCCCCGCGCGACGGTGAGCCGCTCAATGATGGCGATCCGCGTCTCAAATCGGACATTGCCGCGTTTGAAAGCCCGCCTGCCGGCTACGATGCTGTCGCGTTCCAGATCGACGATATCGACCCCATCCTGGATCGCCGGCCCGCACGGCTCGCACGCTTCGAGCCTTACGATCCGATCGGCATTCGCAGAGGTTCTTGGATCATCTTCCCCGAGGTCGAGGCAGGCTTCGGCGCGACGTCGAATGTGTTCCGCTCGGCATCACGGGACAGCTCGACGTTCTTCGAGGTTCGTCCGACGGTTCGCGCGGTCACGAACTGGCGGGTACATGCCATCGAGTTGAAAGCGACCGGTCTCGCCAGCGCCTATTCCGACTATGCGAGCGAGAATGATCGCGCCTATGCATTCGAAGCGCGCGGCCGCTACGATCTATCCAAGCGCACGAACGTCGAAACGCTTGTCTCGCATGCCCGGGATCAGGAGAGCCGCGAGGCGCGCAACGCGATCGGGTCGGCGGCAGAGCGGCCCGACATCCTCACGAGCCGCGCGGTCGTTGCCCTCAATCACCGCTTCAATCGCCTGGCGGTGCAATTGCGCGGCGGCGTGACGGAGAGCGACTACAAGCCGGTCGAGGCGATCGGCGGCGGCACCTTGTCAAATAGCCAGAAAGATCTGGTGCAACGCGAGACGGCGGCACGCGCGACGTGGGAATTCAAGCCGACCTTGCTCGCGTTCACGGAAGTCGGCGCAAACGATCGAGCTTACAAAGTCACTCCGGCCGACGGAATCAGCCGCGATTCACGCGGCCTGCGCGTGATCACGGGCATCAGCTTTGGAAGTGCGGATACGCGGCTGCGCGGCACACTCGGCATCGGTTACGGTACGCAACGTCCAGAAGACGACCGCCTCGAGGCGACCTCCGGGCTGCTCGTCGAAGCGAACGTCGGGTTGCGCATCAGCGCGCTGACGTCCCTGCTCGCCACTGCCAAGACTGACTTCAACGACTCGACGACGGTCGGTCAATCGGGCTCGGTCGCGCGCCAATTTGGTCTCGAAGCGCGCCATGCCTTCAAGCGCAATCTGATTGGCACGGCTGGGATCAAATACAGTCTCGCCGACTATCAAGGGGTCGACCTCTCCGAGCGTGAAACGACGCTGTCGCTCGGCGCGGAGTACTTCGTGAACCGCGCCTGGACCGTGTTCGGCCGCTACGACCATATCATCTTCGACACCTCCGCCACGGGCGGCGATTACACCGTAGACGTCGCAAAGATCGGCGTGCGCTGGCGGCAGTAATCATCTGTTAATCAGCTTCTTAGCCGGCCACGCCGCGATGGGCAGGCCCCTCGCGCGCTGCCTTGATTCCGACAAATGAACGATGTTAAATTGCGTTCATTGCCGGAGCGCGCCCATGTCCAACGTGTCATTGCCGTCGTCGAAACCCACCGATCAGCCGCTGATCGAACGCTTGGAACTCGCGGCGTTGTTGCTCGGTGGCGCTCTCGTCGGCCTTGGCGTCGTCATGTGGGTCGCCGCCAACTGGGATGACCTTGGCAAGTTTGGGCGGTTCTGGCTCGTGGGCGGCGTTCTCGGGCTATCCGCGCTCACGAGTGCTGCTTTGCCCCGCGTCAGGGTCGCGACGACGTTGACCGGCGTGCTGGCGATCGGCGGACTGCTGGCTCTTTTCGGGCAGACCTATCAGAGCGGCGCCGACCCATGGCAACTGTTCGCGCTGTGGGCGGCGCTGGCGCTGCCGTGGACGTTGGCAGCGCGGCATGACGCCAGTTGGAGCCTTTGGACCATCGTCGTCTTCGCGGGGTTGTCGCTTTGGCTCTTTGCCCAAACGGGCCGCATGAGCTCGCCGCCGCTACAGCTGCTCCTGCCGCCGTGGCTCGCGGGCGGCGTCATTGTCTTCCTGTTCAGTCCTTGGGCCGGGCTCGACCGCTGGATCGGCCGGACGGATTGGACGTTCCGGCTCGCTGCCGTTTTGTGGCTGATCTTCGTCGCCGGCACCGCCGTGCCTTCCATTGTCCACGGTCGAACGGGGATCATCATCGGCTTCCTGGGCCTTGGCTTCGCGGGTGGACTGCTTTGGCTGATGGCAAGGCTTCCGAAACGGGACGCGATCGTCATGTCGGCCGCGACACTTGCCATCGACGTGATGCTGCTTACGGGTCTCATTCGTTCGATGGCGTTCAGCCGCAGCGGCGGCTTCGAGTTCCTTACCATCGGCTTGATGGCCGGGGGCATCGTCGCCGCGAGCGCGATGATCCTGCTGAAGCTCATCCGCGGCGACGCCCTTCAATCGATCAGCTTCAAGGCGGCTGACGTGAAGGAAGGCGAAACGCCACCGTGGCCCGTCGCCGTCGTCAGCGGGATCGGCGCCCTTCTTGCCGCCATCCCGCTCCTCGTATTCGTCGGCATCGTGTTCGGCGTGATGCTCGAAAAGGGGCCTGGTACGTATGTCGTCGGTGGCCTGCTCGTTGCAGGCGCGACCGTCATGTTGCAGAAGGCGAAGGCGATCAGCTTCAGCCAGCAACTGGCCTTCATCAGCTTGACGACGGGGCTGATCCTCTTCGGTTTCGGGGCGTTCCGCGACATGCCGAGCGGCATGGCAGCGCTGTTCATGGCGGCTGTCGTCACTGGCCTTTTCGCCGTCGTGCCCTCGGGATGGATCCGGGGTCTTCTCGGTATGGCGGCGGCAACCTTCGTGACGATGGCCACCGCGACGTTCATTTCGTCGATCGTCCACGCAGGCAAGAGCGGTTGGCGCTTCCGTTGGCTGGGTGACGCCAGCATTTTCCGCCTCGCCTGGATGACGACAGCGGCCGGCGCTGCGGCGGCGCTGTACGGCCTACGTCGTGTTCCCTCAGGCGAGCCGAGAGGACAGGCATTGACGTCCTTCGCCGGCGGCGCGGCGGTCGCTGCGTTGCTCGGTTTGATGGCAGCGGCGGGACCCACTTTCCTGATGAGCGCGACATGGGCGCCGGCTGCCGCGCGCCTCGGCACGGGTGGCGAAGCCGGCACGTTTGCGGCTTTCGCGCAGGCGGGGTCTTTGCTGTGCGCTCTCGCCGGCGCTGCGCTCCTCTGGCAGGCGCGGCCGGACTTCGGCTCCAAGGCTGGCATGGCGATCGTCCTCGCGGCCGTCATCCTCTCGGTGTTCGTGCCGGCGCTCGGACCGGTGTTGCTGCTGCTCGCGGCGGCGTGGATCGCCGACCGCAAAGCGATCCTGATCCTCGCCGTTTTCGCTGCGTTGTGGATCATCGGCGCGTTCTACTACTGGCTCGGCTGGCCGCTACAGCAAAAGGCGATGCTGCTCGTCGCACTCGGCCTCGGCATCGGTGCTGTCGCCTGGGCGACAGGTCCGGGGCTTGCAAAGACGCCGCGCGCGGCGTTGCCCGCGACACTCACGTCGAGCCTTGTCGCTGCTGCCCTCATTCTGGCGAGCGCGGCCGCGACCGGCGGGTTGACCGCCAAGGGCATCAGCGAAAAGGAGGCGATCCTGACGGGCGGGAAGCGCGTGTTCGTCGCGTTGGCCCCTGTCGATCCACGCTCGCTCATGCAAGGCGATTTCATGGCGCTGCGGTTTGCTCTGCCTGACATGTCCAAGGCGCCATCGCCGCAGTCCGGTGCAACGCTTTACGCGGTCGGGACCGTCGATGATCGCGGCGTCATAACGCTTACAGGCGTTTCGCCGGCGCTTCCGGCACCCGCCGGCAACCAATCCGCCTTCCTGCTCAGCGTCAAGAACGGCCGCTGGCTGCTCGGCACCGACGCCTGGTTCTTCAAAGAGGGCACGGCACAAACTTGGGCCAGCGCACGGTTCGGCGAGTTCCGCGTCGCCAAGGACGGTCAGGCCATTCTGGTCGGCATGGCAGACGAGCAGTTGAAGGCGCTCAAGTGAGGCGCGACTTGCTGCGGCCTTCCGCCGGATCGCAAATCGCGCGCTACCCTGGCGACTTGCTGCGGCCTTCCGCCGGATCGCAAATCGCGCTGTTCATCGCCAGTTCGCAGCAATTGTGCGACACGTCCGTTTTCCGCCTGCGCAGAAGGGTGCCGCCGTGTCACAGCCTCCGTCTTCTTCTGGTCCCATCGTCTGCCGAACCGTTGGCGATATGCGCGCGCTCACGCAACGCTGGCATACTGCCGGAGAGAGGGTCGCACTCGTGCCGACGATGGGCGCGCTGCACGAGGGGCACATCAGTCTCCTTCGCAGCGGCCGGCAACGGGCGCAGCGGACGATCACCTCGATCTTCGTCAACCCGGCGCAGTTCGCACCGAACGAGGATTTCGATAAGTATCCGCGCACGTGGGACGACGATCTCCAGCAGCTCGCAGCAGCCGGATGCGACGCCGTTTGGGCGCCGACGGTCAAGGAGATGTACCCTGAGGGGTTCGCCACCTACGTCGAGCCGGGCGGGGCTGCCAAAGGGCTCGAAACCGATTTCCGGCCGACGTTCTTTTGCGGCGTGACAACCGTCTGCTGCAAGCTGTTCGGCCAAACTCAGGCCGATGTCGCGGTGTTCGGGGAGAAAGATTTTCAGCAGTTGGCCGTCGTCACTCAGATGGTGCGCGACCTCAATTTGCCGATCGAGATCGTGCCGGCGCCGACCATCCGCGAGGCGGATGGGCTCGCGATGTCGAGCCGAAACCGGTACTTGTCGGCCGAGCAGCGCGCCAGTGCGGCGACGCTTTTTGGCGTCATTTCTGACATTGCCGACGTCGCGGAGGCAGGCCGCGACACCGCGGCCGCGGTTCACGAGGGGGAACGGCGCATCACGGCCGCTGGGTTCGGCAAGATCGACTATCTCGTCGTGCGCGATGCCGCGACGCTCGGCCCTTTTGAGCGCGCTTCGAAGCGGCCCGGCCGGGTCCTCGTTGCCGCTTGGCTTGGCCAGACGCGGCTGATCGACAACGTCGCTGTCAGGTAAGTGTTCGAGGCCGCGCTCCGTCACGTGTGGCCATCGGCTTCAGCCCAAGGACAGGGTGGCTTTGACTTGCCGACGATCCTGCGGCACACACGCGGGCAGATGAGTTCCTGCCTGTGAGACCGCCGATGTCGAAGAAACCGCAATCCGCCAGCGCCGATACCAACACCATGTGGGGTGGGCGCTTTTCGATGTCGCCCGACGAGTTGATGACAGCAATCAACGCGTCAATCGGCTTCGACAAGGCGATGGCGCCGCAGGATATCCGCGGCTCGAAGGCGCATGCCGCGATGCTCGCAAAGCAGGGGATCATCGAGGCGGCGGACGAGGCCCAGATCCAAAGCGGCTTGGATCAAGTGGCGGCCGAAATCGAGGCGGGTCAGTTCGAGTTTTCGACCGCGCTCGAGGACATTCATATGAATGTCGAAAGCCGGCTCGCCAAGATCATCGGGCCGTCGGCGGGGCGGCTGCACACCGCGCGGTCGCGCAACGACCAAGTGGCGCTCGACTTCCGCATGTATGTGCGCGACTCGGCGGATGCGGCGGACCATGCGCTCGCTACTCTCATGCTGACGCTGGCGCGCAAGGCAAAGCTGCATGCGGGCGTGATCATGCCGGGCTTCACGCATCTCCAGCCCGCGCAGCCCGTCACGTTCGGGCACCATATGCTCGCCTATGTCGAGATGCTCGGGCGGGATCGCGGGCGGCTGCAGGATGCGCGGCGGCGGATGAACGAGTGCCCGCTCGGCGCTGCGGCGCTCGCAGGGACGTCGTTCCCGATCGACCGGCACATGACCGCCAAAGCGCTCGGTTTCGACAAGCCGACGGACAATTCGCTCGACACGGTTGCCGACCGCGACTTCGCGCTCGAGACGCTCGCGGCCCTCAGTATCGCCGCCATGCACATCTCGCGGCTCGCCGAAGAAATCGTGATCTGGATGACGCCGCAGTTCGGCTTTGTGCGCCTACCGGACAAGTGGACGACCGGTTCGTCGATCATGCCGCAGAAGCGCAATCCCGATGCCGCGGAGCTTTGCCGCGCCAAGGTAGCCCGCATCGCCGCCGCGTTCCAGAGCCTGCTCGTGGTGATGAAGGGTCTGCCTCTCACCTATTCGAAGGATATGCAGGAAGACAAGGAGATGACGTTCGACGCGATCCGCAACTTCATGGTGGCGGTCGCGGCGATGAACGGCATGATGAGCGACATCGAGCCGGTCGAGGATCGCATGACGGCGGCAGCAGGCTCCGGATTTTCGACCGCCACCGATCTGGCGGACTGGCTGGTTCGCACCCTCAAGATCCCGTTCCGGGAGGCACATCATATCACCGGGGCCATCGTGAAGACGGCGGAGGCCCAAGGTGTGGCACTGGAGCAACTATCGCTCGGGGCGATGCAGGACTTCGAACCGCGCATCACCGCCGATGTTTTCTCGGTTCTGAGCGTTGAAAACTCTGTGAAAAGCCGCGTCAGTCATGGTGGAACCGCGCCACAGAACGTCGAGAAAATGGCAGACGCTTGGGTGAAGCGTCTGGAAAAGGCCGGAAAGACCGGCTAACCGTGCATGAAGGCGCTCAACAGGAGCGCGAGGATCCGTTGACGTGACCCTGCTGCGTTGGACAGTTTTGGCCGTGCTGGCGACTTCGGTCGCGGGGTGCGGCGTGCGCGGTTCACTTGAGGCGCCGCAGGCGTCGGGAGCAGCAGCGGAAGCCAAGACGACGGCGCAAGCCGATAGCGGCCAGGGCAAGAAAGAGGGCGAGGCGCCGAAGCCTCACCAAGGCTTCATCCTCGACGGCCTGTTACGCTGACGCCCGCGCGATGCGAGACTTCTGACAGCCCTATTCAGCTCTCAATGCCGATAGGCGTGTTGCCCTGCGCGATCACGCTCGGCGAGTTGCGCGAATTCAGCCCAGCGGACAATGCGCGCGTTTTCGGGCGGGGGCTGAGAACGCAACACGCTCTGGCCATCGCGCGTGCCGGCGAACTGCAGTACGGCCGCGCATAGTTTGTCTCGATCTGCCCTTTGTACTTTGTCCAAGGTGTCGAAACCGGCGCCGACCAGCATCTGGGCGTGCGTGCCGCGTAGCCACGGGATGGTGCAGACGAGGCGTGCCTGGGCCTGCCATGCAGCGACGCGCTGCGGGGTGATGTAGCGAGTCTGCAGCGCGGCAGACAACTCCTCCGGGTCCGCCAGCAGCAGATCGCGCACGAGCGTTGCACCGACAGCGATAAACTTCGACGCTGTTCGTGGACCGATCGACGGCGCCTTTACGATATCGTCTTCGAGGGCCAGATAAAACCGCTTCGGCCGCGCCGCGAGCGGCGTGTCGTCGTCGGCGTCATCTTCCGTTTCCAACTCGATCGGATCGGCATCGATCAAAGCGGTGTCGACCGCGCGGGCGCGCGGCCTTGCCGGCCTTACGCCGTTGCCATTCGACGACGAAGCCCGCCTGCGGAAATGACGCAACAGGGCCGACGGCGAGCGGCGTTTGCGGAAGAAGCGACGGTGGCCGCGCGTGTTGATGCCAAGCTCGGAGGAAACGGCTTCGAGCTGACTTTGCAGGCGCGCGAGCAAACGCGATTGCGCGTCGAACCGGCCAAGCAAGCGGTCCATCTCGCGGTCACGCTCGCGCGGCGGAAGCGGGCTGTTTTCGTGGGCGATGCCTGCCGCGCGAACGCCGTCAGTCGGCTGGCGCTGGTACGAGGTGTTGGCGCTGGTTGCTGCCCGTTCATTGTCGTCACCGCGCCACGGCAGCCTGTTCTGGTCTCGATCGAAACGGTTACGCGCACCGTCTTGTCGATCCCGCTCCGCTTGAGGTCGGTGCAACGGCAGTTGCAACTGCCTGGCGTGCCACGTCGCGGCATGCGCCTCGCCCGCGGAAGCCCCGGCCACATACTGGGCGGCCCGCTGGGTCATCGCCTGTGGGATGAACGCGGCCGCGGCGACGTCTCGCATGTCGAGCAGAAGCGCTGCTAGGAACAAGTCGACCGCGATCGATTGGTGTCCGCCGGAGCGGGCGCGCACTTCGGCGCGTTGCAGGAGCGTGCGCAGTCCGGCTGACGTGCGGGGCCGCTCTCCACTTCCGGCAAGGCCCGATACCGGTGAACGGCGGGCGGCGTCGATGAGACTGCGATCGTCGACGCCGATCGAGGCGAGGAAGGCTCTGGCCGACGGATCGGCGTCCAGGACCTCGATAACGTGCCGGAGTTCGACTTCGGCGGCGCCCGCCTCGTCCGCACGGTCATAGGCGCGATTGCACAGCGACAGAACCTCCTCCTCGACCCAGATGGTGGGGATCGCGGAGGCTGACACGGACTGACCGCAACAGGGGCAACGGGTGGTCATGGAATGGTCACGGATCTGGGCTCGAACGGGCGACTGCAGAGTTGCTTCTACCGCGACTCGCGGTGGCTGGTTTCGCTCCGTCCACAGCAAAAGCGTGTCCGCTTCCACGCCCGCCCTCTTGGCAGGGGCCGTCCGGCTTGCGATGCTCTCAGCCACCTGATGCAGCTGTGGAAAACACCGTGAGCCAAGTCTCGTCCGTCGCCGCGTTGATCGCCAATGTCTCCGTGCCGTTCGAGCGAGCGCGGGCGATGCCGCCGAGCCTCTATACCGATCCAGCTTTTCTCGACCTCGAGTTGAAGCACGTCTTTGCGAAAGACTGGTTCGCACTCGGGCGAGCCAGCTCTTTGAAGGAGCCCGGCGATTACTTGACGTTCGAGCTCGCGGGGCAGCCGATCTTCGTGATGAGGGATCAGGACGGCCGGCTCAGGGCGATGTCGAACGTTTGCCTGCATCGCATGTCGACGCTGCTCGACGGCAAAGGCAACCGCAAATCGATCGTTTGCCCCTATCATGCCTGGACCTACAATATCGATGGGACACTGCGCGCGGCACCAGCCATGACGCTGAACCAGGAGTTCTGCAAAGAGCACTATCGTCTGCCGGCCGTGCGGTGCGAGGAATGGCTCGGCTGGATCATGGTAACGCTCAATGCGGACACGCCGCCCGTCTCGCAGCAACTTGCAGGCGTACAATCGCTGATCGACGACTTCGGCATGGAAGACTACATCGAGACGTTCCGCGAAGAGCACGTCTGGGACACGAATTGGAAGATTCTCGCTGAGAATTTCATGGAGAGCTATCACCTGCCGATGTGCCATGCGGGCACGATCGGCAAGCTCTCGAAGCTCGAGGAAATGGATTGCCCGCCCGGGCTTGCGGCGTTCAACTATCACACCATACTGAAGGACGACACGCTCAAGATTGCGCTCGCTCATCCGAACAACACGCGGATGAAGGGCGATCGGCGCCGGACGACTTTCCTGCTCGCTGTTTATCCGAGCATGCTCGTGACGCTGACGCCCGGCTATTTCTGGTATCTGTCGCTACATCCGCAGGGCGTCGGGCAAGTGAAGATGATCTTCGGTGGCGGCATGTCACCGGATTTCGTCAACGACGCCGATGCGCAATCGCATTTCGCGCACCTCAAAACGCTGCTCGACAAGGTCAACGTCGAGGATCGGGGCTGCACGGAGAAAGTGTTCAGGGGCGTGTCAGCCGGGGTCGCGCGATCAGGCCATCTCAGTCATCTCGAGCGGCCGAACTACGACTTCGCGCAGTACCTCGCAGACCGCACCGGCGGGTTCAAACGCGACGTGCCGCATAAGGTTGCCGCGGAATAGGGCTGTCACAACCGGTCTTGGCTTTTCCGCTGTTGGCTGCAATGGTCCAAGCGACCAAGCCACTTTCCGCGAGCCAACATGTTCCCCGCACGAGACAAACTGCACATCGTTTTCGCCCATGGCGCCTATCAAATGGCAGACCGGTTCGCCGCGCGCGGGCTGAATATCTCGCACGAGCAAGTGCGCAACCTCGACGATCTGCGCCGGCGGGCTCCAGAGGCGGACGTGGTGTGCGTGTCGATGATGTGGAAGAACGACATCATACCGACAGCATCGCGCTTGAAATTCGTGCAGTCGATCAGCGCGGGCACGGACCAATACGACGTCGACGCGTTCAAGACCGGCGGTATTCGGTTGGCGTCGGCCGCGGGCGTCAACGCCAACGCGGTTGCGGAACATGCGATGGCGATGATCCTCGCACTCAATCGGCATATTCACACGGGGCGGGACAATCAGGCGCGCATGCATTGGCGGCCGATGATCTCGACCATCTCCGAGCGGGAAGCGGAGATCGCGGGCAAAACCGTCGTGCTGGTCGGGACGGGGCGCATCGGCGCCCGGTTCGCGCGGTTCGCCAAGGCCTTCGATCTCAAGGTCATCGGCGTGCGGCGCGATGCGAGCCAGAAGGCCGACAACATCGACACGATGGTCGCGACTCGCGACCTAGCCTCAGTACTGCCGGCGGCGGATATCGTCGTGCTGGCCTGCCCGTTAAACGCGGAAACGGAGAATTTGATCGATGCGAAGGCACTCGCAGCGATGAAGCCGACGGCGCAGCTCATCAATGTGGCCCGCGGGAAGGTGGTAGACGAGGACGCGCTGATCGCGGCGCTCCGGGACAAGAAGATTGCGTCTGCGGGCCTCGATGTGACGCGGGACGAACCGCTTCCCGGCGCTTCCGCGCTCTGGTCGATGCCGAACGTCCTGATCACCCCGCACACTGCTGGCGAAACGCAGGCTTACGAGGACAACGTGATCGACATCCTGGTCGAGAACCTCGATACGCTCACGCGTGGCGGAAGCACGCTGCGCAATCAGATCTGCTGACCCATCCTGCAGGATCGACCGTCATGCGCACGTCAATGATCGACGCAAATGGCCAGTCGTTTTTCGTGCGCAGCATCGGCGATGCGAGCGCGCCGCTGGTGCTTTTCCTGCATGGGTTTCCCGAGTACGGCGGGGCTTGGGATGCAATCCTGCCGTGGTTCGCGGACAGATATCATGCGGTGGCGCCCGATCAGCGCGGCTATGGAAAATCATCGAAGCCAGCCGGTATCGATCACTACAAGGTCCAGCATCTCGCCAAGGATATGCTGGCACTCGCCGACATCCTGTCGCCGGGCAAGCCGTTTCACATCGTCTCGCACGACTGGGGGGCATCGGTCGGCTACATGATGGCGTTCATGGCGGCAAAGCGTATCGCGACGCTTGCCGTCCTCAACGGCGTGCATCCGCTGCCGTTTCAGCGCGCGCTCATCGACGATCCGGCACAGCGCGCGCAAAGCCAGTACATCCGGTTCTTACGGCGGGACGACTCGGCGCCGCTGCTGCTCGAGAACGGTTGTGCCCGTGCGCTCAATATGCTGACCGCGAGCTTCGGCGGCGGCGGCTGGCTTACGGAGGACATGAAGCGCGGTTATCTCGAAGCCTGGACGATGCCTGGTGCGATGGAGGCCATGGTGTCCTGGTACAAGGCGACGCCGATGGTCGTGCCGTTGCCCGGCGAGACCGTGACGATCGATCCGCTGGCGCACATCAATCCGGCGATGATGCGCGTGCGCATGCCGCATCTGGTGCTTTGGGGCATGGAGGACAAGGCGCTGCTGCCGGTATCGCGGGCGGGGTTGGAGCAGCACTGCGACGATCTCAGGGTCGTCGAAGTGCCCGGCGCGGATCACTGGATCGTCCATCAGCAACCGGACCTCGTGGTCAGGGAGTTGCGCGGCTTCCTCGATCGCTGATCAATACCAATACCAGTATTGCAACTGCTTCACGGCCATTTCAGCGATGAGCAAACCGCCGAAGCCCGTCAGGACAATCCCGGCGATCTGATTGATGCGTGTCATCTTCGCGGCATCGAAGTTGTGACGAATGGAGCTGATCAAGCGCGATACGACGAGCCAGTACAGGAAACTTCCGCCCATCACCGAGGCCACCATGGTGAAGGCGTCGATGTAGGACGACACCTCGACGAACGAGCTTACGCCACCGAAGATGGCGATGAGGCCCAGCACCGCGCCGGGATTGGTTATGGTCAGAAAGAACGCTTGCGGGATCTCCCAGACGTAGTCGGCAAGCGTCGCCGTCTCTGCCTCTGCGACCGTCGCGAACTGGGGACGATTGAAATAGAGCTTCACACCAGCGACCATCAAAGCGAGCCCACCGATGATCTGGATCACGGTCCGGTAGCGATGGATGGCACCTGACAGGGCGTTGACGCCGAGAGCCGCGCCCAGCGCAATCAACCCGTCGCCCAGCATGATGCCGATGCCCATCGCCATGCCGCCGAAGAAGCCGCGCTCAACGGCGCGCTGTAGGCCGAGCAGATTGACGGGACCGATCGGCAAGGCGATCAAGACGCCGATCAGGACGCCAATTGGGATGATCAAGGGGTTCGGAATGTACGCCATTGACCGCTCAAGCCCACCGTGGCGCGGCGAGATAAAGCGTAAACGGCTCGACGGCCGACGAAACCACCGCTAACGAAGTCCGGCGTCCGGCGATGTGTGGCTCGCGCCACGAAATCGCTAAGAACAAAGGTTCCTCCCGATGCACAAAGACGCCGCGACCTTGAGCAGATCGACCTTGGTTGTCCTACTTGCGGCGGCGTTGATTGTCCATGCTGCCTTGGGGGCAAGGCTGGAGGCGGCAGAACCGCCTCGCGGAGGTAAGAACGCGGCTGCGGCGTCGAAAGCTCCGGCACAACAGGCGAAATCTGGCATCGTGCAGAAACAAGTCGCTCCGGCACACTTGCCGACAGGCGTTAGCGACATGATCGATGCCATAATGAGCGCCGTTCACTCAGGCCGGATCGAGGAGCTTTCGACTGCCGTCGACTGGAACGAAATGAAGCCCGATCTGGCTCCGGATGGCCCGGTCGCAGATCCCGTCGCGTATTGGAAAAACATCTCCGCGGACGGCAATGGACGCGCCATCCTCGCCGTTCTGGCCAATCTGCTGCAAACGGCACCGTCGAGCATCGCGGCGGGCAAGGATATCGAGAACAACAAAGTATTCGTCTGGCCGGGTTTTGCCGACAAACCGCTCGGCAAACTCACAGCGGCCGAGGAGGTCGACCTTTATCGGATCACGTCCGCGGCGGATGCGGCCGCGATGAAGGCCAAGGGCAAATATACGGGATGGCGTCTTGCCATCGGCGCGGACGGAACGTGGCATTCGTTCCGCAAGACCGATTGACGTTCGGCGTCACCGGCGCCGCATCACGCGCATCATGCGGTCAAAACGGGCGCCGTACGGCGGACGAAACAGCCGGGTGAGGGTCCAGCGCGATTGATGGAACACGGTCTTTTCGTGCGAGAATGCGCGAAAGCCATGTTCGCCATGATAGGCGCCGTAGCCGGACGCACCGACACCTCCGAAGGGCGCTGCTTCTTGTCCAAAGTGCCACATACAGTCGTTGATGGTGACGCCGCCTGAGATCGTTTCGCGCAGGACCATGTCGCGGATCGCTGCATCCTCGCCGAACCAGTAGAGCGCCAGCGGGCGCGGATGCGCGTTCACATATGCGATTGCCTCGCGTGCATCGGCCACGGAAACGATTGGCAGGATGGGGCCGAAGATCTCCTCCTGCATCACGCGCATATCGTCGGTGACGCCGAGCAAGACCGTCAGGTTCATGCGGCGATCTTGGCTGGAAGAGGCGTTTCGAGTGCCCGATCCAAGACTGCGCGCGCCTTTTGCCGCCGCATCTTCGAGCAGTGCTTGCAGCCGCTCGTAGTGGCGGCCATTTATGATGCCGGTCATCGCGGGTGAGGCGGCGCCGGCTGGATATTGCGCAGCGGCTGCCGATAGAATTGCGTTCGCAACGTCCTCTTCCCGGCCGCGTTCGACGAGCAAGTAGTCAGGCGCAATACAGGTCTGGCCCGCGTTGAACAGCTTTGCAGTCGCTATTCTTGGTGCGGCGATGGAAAGGTCGGCCGAGGCATCGATGATCGCTGGCGATTTGCCGCCGAGCTCCAGTGTCACGGGAACCAGATTGCCAGCCGCTGCTTTGGCGACCTCTCGGCCGATCGCCGTCGACCCCGTGAAAAGCAGGTAGTCGAAGGGTAGTTCCACAAATGCCTTCGCGGTATCAGGACCGCCTTCGATCACCGCGATTTCCCGGCTGTCGAATTTGGCGCCGATCGCCTCGGCAAGGCAGCTTGAGAAGCGCGGGGTCAGCTCGGTTGGTTTGATCATGACACGGTTGCCGGCGGCGATGGCGTCGACCGCCGGTCCAAGGCTCAAGCTCAGCGGATAGTTCCAGGGCGAGACGATGCCGACGACGCCACGCGGCTGCCTGATGATGCGCGTTCTCCCCGGCCAGAAGTGGATCGCCGTCCGCACCCGCGCGGGCTTCATCCAGCGCCGCAAATGGCGCCGTGCGTAACGCACACTGCCCCTGATCATGACGATTTCCGCCATCTGCGTCTGCTGACGGGGGCGATGGCCGAAATCAGCCTCTATCGCTGCGATCAATTCGCGCTCGCGCTCGCGCAACATATGGCCGAGGCGGAAAAGACGATCATCGCGAACCGCCGCAGCTGGCATCATCTCACGTGCAAAGGCCGCGCGCTGCTCGTCGAACAGGGCGCGAAGCCGAGGCAGGCCGACGGTTTCATCGTTCATGCACAATTCCTGGCAAGACCGACCATGGGCATACCTTTTCCCCTGCGACGGCGAAAGCGGGCGGACAGGACCATCTTGCCACCCGCCTGCGATCCGGTTACAGGAACGCTCGCAAGCGCGATTGCCGAGGGAAAGCCCGGCGAGGTCGGCTTGGGCGCGTAGCTCAGCGGTAGAGCACACCCTTCACACGTTTTTCAAGAAGCTGATTTTGCTCAAGTTTTTCCCGTTCTACCCCATGAACGGCCGGTCGACAAGTCGTGAACAACGCGAATAACTGAGTGAAGTCCACTGAGAAACGATCTCTGGCCGGGTGTGCGCGTTGCCGCGCACTGACGATTTGCAGGGGCGGTCTTTGTGATGATCAATGCGGACTATCGTTTGGCCAATTAGCGAGCGCGCGGCAGGGCCGCCAAATACGAAACGACGGCCCGACTGAGTTTTCCTGTGAGACGGCAGCGCGCAAGATCAGGCGCAGCAGCCTATCAATGGCCGAAGGCTCCGTGACGCCAATGGCGTCTCTAGATGCGTTGAGGCTTTGCAAATAAGGAGGCGGGCGCAGCATTGTCGATGACATCTATTCGGGCAACGCCAAGTTAGTCGAAATCTGCAGCGCGGCTTGGCAAACTGGGCAAATCATATTGAAGCGCTGGTGGCTGGCCACGCTGCTCAAGTGCGTGTGGCAGCGCCACTCGCATCAGGCGACACGACGATCTACTTGCCGTGACCCTATCCTAATGAAGGAAGACAGCGAGTGACGAACACGCTCTGGGACGACCCTTCCTGGACCAATCAGCGTCGCTTCGCCCGACGCGTGAGGCAAGTCCTCTGGCATCGGCGCATAGACCTCCAATTCAGTCAAAACGCATGATCAGGATCGGGACACATCAATCCTAGCGCAAATCAGTCCCACTGCCTGTTTGCATGCTTCGCTGTTCTCGCAAATACGCATCACTGCTATTGACGGGCGCCTACGCATGACTTGGAAAATTTTTTCGTCGACCAGCGCTCGATTTGAGTAGGGCGCTCAAGCCATTGAACGGACTCCGATATTTCTAATGAACGGATTTAAGTTGTCCATTCAACGAATTGAACCAGCGTAAAATTTCGTTAACCGAGCATTGAACTGCTCTGTAAGCAATCCCAAGTTGCGTTGGGCCGGAAAACGGCAAAGGCACCGCGATTGTGACTCGCGATGCCTTGATATGTACGACGCTTTTGTAAGGAGTACGTCGTGAGCCCTCATGTAGCGATTCCAGACCCCATCGACAAGGGCGAGCTTGCGCTGATTGCCGCGCCTGCGGTCGATGCGAATCCTCGTATGCTGTGCCTGGCGATGAGTCACGGGCTTCATCACGTCCACACAAATCAGCATGTGACTTGGGACGAACTTATCGAGGCTCTGCAAGACGAACCCGATGTTCTCGCCAACAAGGCGGCGTGCAGCGTCTACGTTCTTTGCGAACTGGACGGTCCCGAGCGATACTATCAAGATCACCACGTTCCAGGCCGAGAACATCGCGGGCGTCACCGTTACGGCGACAACGCCGTCGCGCGGCACGGCTTGACGCTCGACTTCGACGAAGGCGACACGACGTTCGAGGCTCTTGTCGATCGCATTCGCGCGCTTGGCATCGCAGCTTTCGTCCACACAAGCTATAGCCACAACAAAACAGTCACCAAGCCCAAGGGCAACAGAACGGTCGAGGACACCTGCGCCGGTCTACCTTCGCATCTCAATCCGAGGATCGTTGGCGACGAAGTGCATCATGCACCGCATCCAAAGTTCCATGTGATAATCCCCTTTGCGCGTCCGTGGGTGCTGCCGCGCACTCGCGTCGAACTGAGCGCACAGGAAAAGGCGAAGGCGCACAACAAATGGCGAGGTGAATACCGCTTGGCGCAGCACGCGAAGGCACTCAACGAAGCCGCATACGATCTCTTCGCGTGGGAGGTGGCCGAACCGCTCAAGGCTCGGTTCGACGTCTCTTGTGCAGATATCACACGCGCCATCTACTGGCCCGCGAAACGAACGGCCGACGCGCCTTACGAAGCCGTGGCCATCGACGGAAAACCCCTCGACTATCACGCCTACGTCGCACGCGCCGAAGCTGGAGAACGCGCGCCGATCGAGCGGAAAATTGCACGCCTTACAATCTCCACGCCAGAGGCAGCAGAAGAAACACAGGAAGGCCAATCGCGAACCAACGTTACGAAGTCGGTGATCGGCGAAAGCAAGGAGCGGACGTCAAGATCTTCGCGCACAACACTAACAGTGCCCGCAATGCCAGCGGGCTGGAACAATCGGCTTCTCCAGGATTTTGAGCTGGCCTCCGCTCTAGCCGAAGTACTCGATGTACGAGTGTACAATTTGCACATCGGAAAGATTGCCATCGAGTGTCCGTATGACAACGAGCATTCAGACGCAGGTAATCCCTATGATACAGGCTGTTTTATCGCGAACGCGTCCAACCGTAGCAGCAGCAGCAGCGTGAGCCATTCATGGCCTCTCATCCGCTGCATGCACGCCCATTGCCGCCATCGGCGGACCGAAGAGTTCATCGCCAAGATGCTGGCCGACGGTATCATAGCGCTCTCGCTGTTCGATGATGCGCGCTTCAAGATTGCGCGTCTCGACAAGTTCGAAGCCGTTTGCGCGGCTCTACGCGCCGCCAAAGAGACACGGGAGGCGCGCATGAGACGCTGAGCAACAATCAATCCGATGAAACCCAGCCAATGAGGCACGCATGTAAACCGCAGCCGAACGTCATTATCCCGAGGTCGAAATAAGCGACAGGAGACGTACACTGCACCACTAAAAAGGAAATGCCACTATGACTATGAAGACCCTGAAGAACCTAGCTAAAGAATTCGATGAACTCGCCACCGAGCAAGCCAAAGTCGATCATCTGGACGCGAATGCGGCTGAGATCAAATTCCTCGCCCATGTCCACGGGCGCGCGGCTCTGATAGCCAAGTTGCCGCTGTGCGGTACGGCCCTCGAAGACCTCATCAAGGAGGCCTCTCTTGAGATGGAACTCCTGACGAGCAAATGGCTTGTGTTATACGATCATCACGATCCCCGCACTGATGTCGCGAACATTTTCGTCCCAGACGGGCCGCGTGCCTTTGATGTGCTACCGTGGCCAATATCCAAGGACCTCTTGCCCATCGCGCTGGAAATTCTCGATCGCAATCACGCCGTGACGCGTATCGCTTCGAAAACGGCAATTGTCGACACCAGTGACGACGAACTTCCTATGATGACTATAGAGGCCTTTGGTCAGTTCAACGCGCATCGACGCATCATGGTCGATCCCGAGAAGGGGAAGACAGTGCCATTGACGACGATTTGGCACCAACATCCCGCACGAAAGACGCGGGGTGGCGTCGTCTGCGATTTCGCAACGATCGGGGACGTCGGGCACAAGCTCAACATCTTCCGTGGGTTCCCCGTCCAGGCTGACGCCAACAAGTCTTGCGCCAAGTTCCTGGCTTTCATCCACGATGTCATCTGTGCCGGGAATGATCACTATTACCGCTACGTCGTCGCTTGGTTGGCCGATATCGTACAGAATCCCAACCGCAAGTCAGGCGTGTGCCTCGTCCTCCGCAGCGATGCCGAAGGTACGGGTAAGTCATTCTTCGGCAAGATGATCGCGCAACTTTTCGGGCGGCACGCCTACATCGCCAACTCGCCGAAGGAACTGCTCGGCTCCTTCAACGCGCACATGGCATCTTGCCTGTTTTGCGTCTGTAACGAAGTCCTGTGGGGAGGCGATCACGCCAGCGCCGATGCGCTTAAGGCCAAGATCACCGAGGATGTGATTGGCCTTGAGCGCAAGGGCTTCGACACCATTCAGATTCGCAACTCGACGCGCTATGTGCTCACCAGCAACAACACGTTGCCGGTGGCGGCGGGCGAGCACAGTCGGCGGTACTTCATCCTCGACGTCAGCGGCGTGCACAAGGGCGACACCAATTATTTCGCTGAACTCGACGCTGAAATGAATCAGCAAGGTGGGCTGAGCGCATTGATGCATCTGCTTTCGACGTATGATCTGTCTTCAGACGCGCCGCACATGGAAGGCATCGACCTGTGGCGGGCGCCGCTGACGAAAGCGCGCACGGCAGTCGCGATAAACGCTGCATCGTTGGTCGATCAGTTCGTTGCGCATATCATCGCAACGGGTGGGTTCGAATTCGAATTTGATTGTCGCTTCGATCTCCACGAGGCAGCACCGACGCGTTTCCGCAAGTCCGTCCTGATCGACGCTGCCCAACGGTTCACCAAAGGCCAATTCCGTGGCTCACTCGAAACAGCGGTCACGAAAGCGCTGAAGGCGCTCGAATGCGGTATTCGCGCCGACTTGAAGACGGATGATGCAAGCGGGCGTCGCGTGCCCGCCTATGATCTTCCACCTCTAGCGATCCTACGCGAAGCGCTGGTCAAGCGTTGGGGAGAGGGCGTTCTGGAGAATGTCGGATTCGAAGGCGTTTCGCTGGATGTCACAGTCACCGAAACCGAACTCCCTCCTTCCGCGGCTGGCCTACGCGAAAGCTGGCAGCGCCAACGCAACATTAAAGTGTCATTGTCAGCATTCAGGCAGCGACTGATCGATCGCGAGCATGATCGCGCGGAGAACGACCAGGCCATCAAGGAAAGCGCGACCGAATGGTTGATGCGCCAAGCAAAACTCAAGGGAGGCTCAACAGCCGTCCACTAACGAGGGCTGGCAGAGAATTGGTTTCTTAGCCTGTTGGGCCACGGACACGACGTTCGTGGCCCTCTTCGTTAAGGGAGGTTGGCAGCCGTTAGCGTGTCACAGCTCTGGCAGTCGTTGAAGATGTCGGAAGGTGCACCGTCGGCATCAGTGCCTATTGGAAGGGGCACAGACGGATTTTCGAAGGCGCGTCGCCGATCACAGCCGTTGCCAGCGGGGTGACTCCCAACGCGAAGCAGGAGCCTAGTTGAGGCTTCGGGCGCCTACCATATTAAAGGCTCCCCCCCCCCCCGCGACTGAGTACGAGGCAACATCGAAATGTCTGACTGTCTGACCTGTCTGGCCTGCTTTCTACATCGCGGGGAGAGAGAGGAGGAAAGCAGCTAATTCAATTCATATCTTCAAAATGACAAGAAATGGTCTGACAGGGCGGACACGTCTCGTTAAACCTCGAACAAACGCCGATGTTTGTTGGCAATTTGGAAGTTGAGAGCGGTTCGCCAAAGTCGAACCAAAGTCGGACTCGGATCAGACAAGGTCAGACACGAGGTCGGTCTAGGAGCACGCAACTGCCCCCCCTCCACGGTTGATTGCAGCGCACGACCTGCTTCGTCCGACTTGTCGGACTTCAAGGACGAGCGCTCTCTCGCCAATCGCGCCGAAATCTGGGTCGCTCGCCACCAGACTTCTCACGCACGCTCGCGAAATTTGGGACACGATCACCGAAAACGAAGGCGGACTTATGCATCGGCGGCGAACTTCTTAACGAACCGATTGACCGCGTGGTGTGAGACGGCCTTCCCTTGCTGCGCGAAGTGCCCCGCGATCATTCTCGACGAGTAGCCAAGAGACCGTAATCGACGGACCTCATCGACGACGCTCGAATTCAATTGCACCGTCCGCTTGCCCTCGACCACGACGAGGTCGTGACCGAATGGGATGTCTCCGCCGAGATACTGGCCCTGTGCGGCCAAGGACCTTTTCACGTCGACAATCCTCTCGCGTGTGCGCGACCGCTCGAAAGCCGCGACTGACGACAAGAGTGCGAACACCAATTCGCCGACGCTGTCGCCAGACACGAACCCGCCGACATCCTTCAGATAGAGCCGCACGCCGCGCCGTTTCAGATCGGCCAGCGTCGCTGCCGCGTCTCCGACGTCACGGAACATGCGATCGAGGCGTAGCGCCACGACGACGTCGCCCGGTCGAAGCGATGCCAATAGGGCAGATCCCTGCGGGCGCGTGGCCAGCGGCCTCGATCCCGAAACAGCCTCTTCAACGAATACGTCGACACATTCCAAACTTTCGAGAGTGCAGATCGCCTGAATGAGTTCCCGTTGAACTGCCAAGCTCTCGCCCTCATTGGCCTGCCGCAACGTAGAAACACGACAGTAGCCAAATGCTCTCCGCTTGATCGCTTCATTATTCCCCACGATGCTCGACATATCGACCTCATGCATTCAACGCATAACGCAGAATAACATTCTGCGTCGCACTGCTGAAGCGCCATACACAAAACCGGTTTCTGATATTGCCGAATGCGAGTCAAATTGACTCAGTCGAACAGGGTTCGAAGTCAGAGGTCACCCAACTGCGAGCGTCCTCCACGTGCTAGGCAACAGCCTTCGCGCATGGCGTTGCGAGTGGAGTTGCGATCTTGGCGCCTGATAGACGAGCAGCCTGTTATCTCAGTTGTTCTTACATTTCCTTGTCATCGACGTCCGTCTTGCACCAAGCGATTTACGACTCCATCGCTAAGGATCGTTGTGTCGGATCGACTTCATTCAGTGATCGGAAGCCGCTAGCCAGGCAACCGACAACACCGAAGAGCAGCTGCAAATAATTTTTCTTCCGCGACGAGAGGGGGTAGGGGACCCAAAACCCCGTCCCGGCTTAGGGGCTTCGGATATAGCCATCCGACCTCTCGCTGATTTATTTTCGCATTTCCGACTGCGCGATATTGAATAACTGTTTGCTGATTCACATATCACGTTCACCAACAGAGGAGACTTCGGGGGAGTTTGTCGTGACCAGCGTATCGTCGAGTTCGTTTCATCCAACACCAGCGCGCCGCTTGACCAGCGCAGCCGTCAATCGCCTTCTCTCAAAACATGGAGCAAGCGCGACCAAGCCTCTGCCGCAGACGTTTGACGTCTTCACGTCGTCGGACCTGCAAGAGATTGTCGTAGCGTCGGATCGGGGCCGCCTGATCGTGCTGTTCGCACCGTTCAAATCGCTGACGCAACTGCGACGTGCGCTTGGTGACAAATACCTCGGCCTCAAACTCATTGACAGCGTCGGTGTTGACCCAAGCTTGGCCAAAGCGGCTTTGCGGGCGACTTGGCGTCCGCGTGAGCAAGGACAGCCCTCAGCTCGTTGCACCGTCGATTTCTGGCATGGCTCTGCTCGCGCCGCTGCCGCGTTGTTTCGCATGCGCGACGCCATCGTTGGCGAGCCGATCACAATCCAGTTCGCGAAATCCGTCATCGAGGAGGCTGCGTGATGTCGATCCCAACTCTCCTTGTGCCCGGCACAAGATTCACAGGACCCACTGCATTCCATGACGCCTTGGCTTCCGTGTCGGCATTTCAAAAATGGCCACCGGGTGTTGTTGTGATCGACGGCGCCGTGTTCTTTTTGGACCCGCCTGACCAGCTGCAATTCGTCGGCTTTGCTGGCCCTTACCTGGATCGCATTGCAGGCTGGCGAGAGCCCGAAGTCATTCGAGATGAAAACGGCAAGCCAGTCGCCATCGTCGATCGATGGAGTGCGGTCAGGCAAGCCGACTACGAGAAGCAAATCACCGAGTGGGAGGAAGCCAATGCCGACTGTTTAGAGGTGATACCATGACCTACGCAGAGCAAATTGCCACGCTCAAGCAGCGGCTGTTGGAACAATTGATCGCCCGTGAAGGACAGCGGCATGGCCTTGCGGACGGCGCAGAACGCGATCTCGCACACCATTTTCGCGAGGCGTTTACTTTCACTGAGAGTGGTGAGCTGTCGAGTTGCTTCGGCCCGAGTTTGGATGACGCGATCGCGATGGCCAAGCAACGGGCGGCCACGAGCTACATGTTCGAACCTGCGCGCTCTACACGCACGGAAGTGGACGTTGCGTCTCTCGACCCTTTGGGTCGGCTGCGATACGCAAATTCGAAATCATGACGCCGCCGCATGAACTCGACGCGACCACCATTCGCGAACTGCACCGGCTGGCTCAAGAACTCGACATGAACGTCGATAACCTTATCGCCACGGCATTGCGTGAGCGCCAGAAGCTGCGGGATGCTGAGCAAGCCTCGATTGCTCCCGCGAACGAAACTCGCGCGAGCGGGCTCGGACGGGAGTTGCGCGCTCGACCGGCTGCTGCCAATGGGATGCCACGCGTTCTGCCCGCGTTGACTGAGGATGAATGGCGCGTCATCGATGAAACGGGGCTGTGGCGTTTCCGATCCGCCCGTTACGCCGCGAGGCAAGCGCTCGATGCAATCCTCGCGTTTGCACTCGGCACGCCCCTCGACTACACGGCCAACTCGCTGCAATCACGCATCGAACGCGAAAGCTTGCGCCACCATGGCCGCCGCATTCGCGCCTTACACGACGCCACGATCGGCAAGCTATCGTCCGAACGGTCGGAACAGCTGATGGCGCTGGTCAACTACTGTGAGGCGCGATCGCGCCGATACGCCGCTGCAAAATCGCGAGACGCCTGAGCGGTGATCAGGCTGCTGGCGTCGCCGACGCCTCGATCACCCGCACGACCACCTTCCCGGCTTCGTCGCGCGTGCGCAGCTTGACGGCCTTGCCTTTCAGTTCGCGTTCCGACAGCGCCTTCAGCATCGGTCCAAGCGCGCGTTGGTCGCCGATCGCCTCGACGATCCAGACAATGTCGCCGCTGGTCCACTCCTCGGGCTTCAGCCGCATCGGCCGATCCAGACCCGTCGAGAGCCGCTGATCGACTTCCGCCGATACCCGCGCCCACAACACCAGCCCGACCGGCTGCGTGAAGCCGATCGCCTTCGACTGCGCGTCCATGATCGAGAACTGCCCGGCCGCGAGGGGCGGCAACAGCAGCGTCTCCAGATCGGCGAGAAACTGATGCCGGTGCGCGTCCGACCGCATGAGGACCGACACCGCCTCACCGAACGCGCCCATCAGCCGCTTCGACAGCTCCGCGCGCCGAGCCAACTCGTCGGCGGGCAGCTCTGTAATTGGTGCGCTGTTACGCGCAGAATCCAATCCGTTGGCATTGGTTAATGGAGGCGACGCAGTTGTACTGACGGTCACGGATGTTCTCCTGCACATTGAATTGTCAGCGCGTTTTGGCACCAATCCACACGTTTGGCGAGAACAAGACTTCTACAGGGTTGCTGCCACGACCGATCGTCACTATGGCGTGTGAAAGCCAAGGTTGCATTGCAGCTGGATCTTCGCATAGTGTTAAAACAACAGTCCAGTCAGATCATCTTATGTCAGACCACCCGATAGCCGCACAGTATTGCAGTTCGACGAGAGGCTCAGTGATAATGCAACGCCGTATGTAGGAGCAGGGGAGCCATGAGAGTCGTTCACAGCACCGTGCCTGATATATTGGCCGCCTTCGCCTTGGCCTGTGCAATTCTAGTCACCGGAAGCCCGGTCCACTCTCAAAGCAGTAGCTTGGCTCTTGTTTCGCCGCTTCCAAAGGACAAACCGCGATGCGTGATCAGCGTTCTGACAATAGTTCCGACAGGACCGACCTTAATTAATCGCGAAGCCAGTATGACTGATCGCCCTCCGAGATGGTCGTCTCGTTCCGTTGAGATCCAGGAGCTGATCCGAGAAATACTACGGGTGTTGGCCGAGATCCAACCGGGGCGACCACAAGGTTTGGTCTTTGCCCCTCAGTGTGTGGCGAATGGCCAGGGTCAAGCGATGTATGTAGTAGCAGCCTCCATAACAATTGACGAGGCGCCCAGCTGTGACACACAGAAAACATGTAGTTACTCTATCGCGGTCAATGCCTCTGTTTGCAGCGCTAACGAGTGCAGGCATCATTTGTTGGCACACCTGAAGTGGGGACACACAAATCTCGGACAGTCCGTGCGGCCAATTGAAGAAGCTATCCGCTTTCGAAATGCTCTGTTGAACGCGCTGACCTATTGATTTTTCGCTCATCCAACTTCTACGGCTCAGGACAACTCTATGCCTGCAATTCCGTTCCTCGACCTTCAGCAAGGCCGCTGGTCAGCGGGAGTAACGTATTCCTTTGAGAATATTATTACTACCACCCACAGTGGTTTTGCCTGGAGCAACCCAACGGCACCCGGGCAAGTTTTCGAGGCGCAGTTCGACATCGGTGCGACAGAGTACCGATCGGTTTCAGGATTGCAGCTAACGCGAGTGGCCGCAGGTGGACTGCGCGCGAACAACATCGAAATTGGTTTCGGCGCGAACAACTCGACAAATGTCCTCTTCGGACTGTCGACAGCTCCCAATGGATGGCCTGCTGCGGGGGCCGCTGCCGCGCAAGAGGCTGGCAATATTATGTTTAACTCTGGCTTTTTGACGCCAGGTACTGTGATTCAGTTGTTTCCGCTCGATTGGAATCGATATGCGCATACTGCGATACATGAACTCGGGCACAGCCTCGGGTTGAAGCACACGTTCGATGGATCAGTTCAGGCGAGTGCTCTCGAGAATGATCCTCTATTTTCCGTAATGGCGTATCCGTGGAACGGCGACAGGTCCAGCCTCGATCGAACCGAGGGCATACGTCATTTGATGCTTTATGATATCGCGCAAATTCAAGCAATGTACGGCGCCAATACGAGCTTCCATTCTACTGACGATTCTGGATTAAACAGCTATCGATTTATGTTTGCCCCTACCAATGCAACACCTCTTAGTGCTGCTGCGGTTTCAGCTTCAACAAATGAACGCAATCTTGGCGAAGCGCGGGCGATCTGGGATGCTGGCGGCGTTGACACATTTGATCTTTCTGCAGCCCCAGGAACGACCGACGGTGTTTTAGTCAATATCGGCCAGGGCCAATTCAGTGCGTGGTCAAAGGCCGTTGGTGGTGCGTGGCGTTTCACAGTTTCCGTGGCTTTCGACACGCTAATTGAGAACGCCATTGGAACCGACCGCGATGATATCGTGATTGGCAACCAAGCCCAAAACGACTTGAGGGGAAAGAGCGGCAGCGATCGGATCTTTGGAGACACTGTCGTCGCAAAGGCGTTCTACGACTCAAACGGCCAATTTAGGGAACCTCTGAACAACGCCTCGAACATGGCACACTGGTTTGATTGATTCGAGGGGACCGACGATGTCCGATCAGCTGAGCTTTGCGTCGCTCGACTTTGCGTCGAAGAAGAAGCGGACGAAGC
>JAPXTA010000013.1:0-56020 GCA_033812735.1 Hyphomicrobiaceae bacterium
GCGGGCACATCATGCAACGTTTCTATCCGCCGACCGGATTGATCAGGGGCCAAACGCGAGTTTCAGCACCGAGAAAATGGCGGTCATCGCAATTGCGATGCAGAAGAAGGAATTGGCCATCAGCGCGAGGATCTTCTTGCCCTCGGAGTGGACATAGTCCTCGATGATCATCTGCATGCCAAGGCGCATATGATAGGCCATCGAGAGGATCATCAGCAGCAGGCCGATCGAGACGGCCGGCTTCTGGATGGTCTTCTTGACCATCGCGTAGTCGGCGCCGGCGAGTTTCGCCATCAGCCAGACGAAGAAGATCGTCAGCAGGCAGTTGGAGACGGCGGAAACGCGCTGTTTCCAGAAGTGGTCAGTGCCTTCCTTGGCGGCCCCGAGGCCACGGACCTTGGCAAGCGGTGTACGGATGCGCGCCTTGGTGGGTGATGCGGTGGGGTGGAGCGGTGTCGAGCTCATGATCAGAATGCTCCCCGGCCGAATAGAGCGACGCCCCACACGGCGGCTGTGAGAAGCACCGAACCGACGACATTCAGCCAAGCGAGCCGGTCGATGCTTGCCAAGTCGAATCCACGTCCGGTGTCCCAATAGAGGTGCCGGAGGCCGCCGAGCATGTGGTGCATCAGGACCCAGGTGTAACCGAACAGGACCAGCTTGCCCAAGGGATGGCCGAAGATCGCGTTGACGAAGGTGTAGTATTTTTCGCCCTGAGCGACGGCCAACAGCCACCAAGCCAGCAACGCCGTACCGAAAAACAACGCCGCTCCGGTGATCCGATGGAGGATCGACATCCTCATGCTGATCGTCTGGCGGTAAACTTGCAGGTGCGGCGACAAGGGTCGCGCAGCACTGCCTTTCACATTTGCCATAGGTCCTCTTCCCCGAGCACGCCTGTCTTTGCGCGCGGCCGCCCCACCAGCCCTGCGCGCATAACCGCCCGCTCGCCATCAAAAATGGCGCGCGGCCGACTGGGAGGCCCGGGGGTTCTAACGCAGTGCACAAGGAGCCGCAATTGGCCCTTTAGTCATGGCGCGCGTTTGCTAACCGATGGCTTGAGGGCAACTGCCTTCCCTACTCGACCGCAGTGACGGTGTAGCCCAACTCCTGGAGCAGGGCGACCATGCCACTTGGACCCGGCAAGTTCTGGGCTTCCATCGCAATGAAGAGGCCACCACGCTGGAGGTGTATGTGGGCGCGGTCACGCATCCGTTTCGTGCGGGTGACGATGGCGTTTTCGTAATATGATTCAATGGTTTTTTGATCGACGCCGGCCCTTCTGGCGAGCGCCACCTGGAGCGGCCAAATCGCGCCAAGATCACGTTTCAGGTAGAGCTGGATCAGTGTCTCTGTAACATCGTTGATGCGGCTCGCCATGGCGACGCGCGCCTTCAAGACTGCAAACTGTTCTTCGTCGGCTACATCGGCGAGCCCCTGGAACTGCAGTTCGACCGTCTCTAGCCCCACGGTGCCGATACCGCGGTTTTCGGCCTTGCGAGCGATCTCACCATCCATCGCGAACTTGCCGCCTGTCTGGCGGCTACGCTCGCAATCTGTCGTTGCCAGAACCACGTTCGCCACCCAGGGCCGCACGCGAGTGAGCATGTCCGCCGGGAGGCTCAGGCGGGAGAGCGATGCCCTGGCTACCTGCACTTCTGATGGCGCCAAAACCTTGTCCAGCCGCTGGTCGCCCTCGACGACGACCTTGGGCAACATGCTCTTCATTGCCTCATTGGTGCGGCGGGGGGAGGCATCGTCGATCTCCACCGCAATGCGGCGGGCGGAGAGCATGGCTTCGGTCACTTTCGGCGGCAGCACCTGAAGGCGATCGTCGGTCAAGCGCATCGTACCGAACAGGAAGGATGGTGCGCGCTCGGGATTCTCCGGCTGTTCGATCTTCCAGAGGACATTGCGGCCATTCGCCGCCTCATCAGCAGCTTTGCGGAAGTCAGCAAACATCGAGGCGTCAGCCGTCTTCAGTTCCGCGAGCAAATCACGGCCGGTGCAGTTCTGGACTTGGGCGATTGCAGGCGCCGCCGTAACGCAAGCGAGGGACGCAACTGCAATTGCTCGCGCGCCTTTGACTAAGAGTGAGGGGGACATGGGTACTCCTTTCAGGCGCGCGGGTGAGCGGCGTCATAGACCTTGAGCAGGCGGTCGCGATCGACTTCGGTGTAGACCTGGGTCGTGGAAAGACTGGCGTGGCCCAAAAGCTCCTGAATCTGGCGCAGATCGGCGCCTGAAGAGAGGAGATGGGTTGCGAAGGAGTGGCGGAGCGCGTGCGGCGTCGCGGTATCGGGAAGACCCAGTTCGCTGCGCAGGCGCTCCATGAGCAGCTGAATGATACGAGGCGACAGCGGACCACCTTTGGCACCGCGGAAGAGCGGCTCGTTCCGTTCGAGTGGATAGGGGCAGTACGCGATGTATCGCTCGACGGCAGCGCGGGTTGCCGGGAGCACGGGGACGATCCGTTCCTTGCCGCCCTTGCCCGTTATGCGAAGGGTCTCGCGGCCACCGGTCGGTGCGTCGGCAAGTGTCAGGTTCACGGCTTCGGAAATGCGCAAGCCGGCCCCGTACAGCAGCAACAGGACGGCGGTATCGCGGGCAGCAATCCAGTCCAGTTCAGCGGCCATGCCGCCTTCGACGACGGCCAGCGCACGATCGATCGTCAAGGGTTTGGGTATCCCATGCGCGACCTTGGGGATGCCGATCAGACGAATCGCGCGGCTTTCAACGATGCGCTCCGTCTCGAGCCAGCGGAAGAACATGCGCAGCGCCGACAGCGTGCGCGCTAGCGTTCTGTTCTGGATGGCATGGCGGCGGCGGGCCGCGAGGAAGCCGCGGATCGTCTTGGCGGATAAGGAGGCCAGGTCCGGCAGATCGACCGGATGGCTCAAGTGATTGGCGAACCAGGAGAAAAATTGCGCGAGATCGCGACTGTACGTAACCTCGGTGAGCGGTGCGAGGCCACGTTCGTGCATCAGGTGGTCGAGCCAACCATCGATGGCGCGCGCGAGGGCCGGTGCCGTATGCGGCGCGATTGGCGACATACGGTCCTTCCGTAGAGGCGTTGGTGGAACGTTCTCGGTCGTCATCTTGTCGTCGGCTGGGTCTGGCACCACAGGCCTGGAACGATGCGGCGGTTTCGTTAACGCCCGATTAAGGTCGCACTTGCAACCCTCTGCCGTGATTGGGAAAAGCCTCTGAACCCGGGTATGTGTCAGGCGTCAGCTACAATCGATTCGAGAGCGTCATTGCATGCAAAAACTAGTGGCACTCCTGCGGCGCAAGGGTGAGCGGCAATTCGAAGGCGCGCTGTTTGCGAGCCGTTGGCTGCTGGCGCCGTTCTACGCGGGCCTCGCCTTTGCACTCGTCATTCTGCTGATCAAGTTCGTCGGCGAATTGGGGCACCTGGCGGTCATCACATTCAAGGCAACGGAATCCGACATCATTCTCGGGGTGCTGTCGCTCGTCGATCTCACGCTGACAGGCTCGCTGCTCGTCATCGTCATCTTCTCAGGGTATGAAAATTTCGTCTCGAAGATCGATCATAGCAACCACCGGGATTGGCCCGAATGGATGGGCACGATCGACTTTACGGCGCTCAAGCTGAAGCTGCTGTCGTCCATCGTCGCCATTTCGGCCATTCAGCTGCTGAAACAATTCTGGGCGATCAAGACGGTGTCGGACCGCGAGCTGTGGTGGTCGGTCAGCATCCATATGGTTTTCGTCACGTCGAGCGTGCTGCTCGCATTGTCGGATTGGATCCAGGTCAAGGCGAAGACCGCCTACTCGAGCAGTCACGACGAGCCGAAAAAAGCTCCGGAGTCGACCACGCCGCCACCAGCGGTGTAGGCTTCGGCCGATTTCGCAGAAATGAGGAGCTTTGACGATGAGCACGTTCCAGACGGCGCGCATCAACGGCATTTCGATGCGCTACGACGTGCAGGGCGACACGAATGCGCCCGCCGTCGTGCTGCATCATCCGCTCGCTACCGATTTGACGTTTTGGGACGAACTGACGGCGGCGCTGTTGCCGAAGTACCGTGTCGTCCGCTTCGACGCGCGCGGACATGGGCGCAGCGAAGCTCCGGTTGGGCGTTATGCGTTCGAAACGCTAGCTGCGGATGTGGTCGCGCTCATGGACCATGTCGGGGTCGCGCGGGCTGCCTACCTCGGCCTCTCGATGGGTGGGATGGTCGGGCAATATCTCGGGTTGCTTCATCCGGCTCGCTTCAATTCATTGATCATCACGTCGTCGACCAGCCGCGTCGCGCCCGAATTCCGTTCGCTCTGGGTCGATCGCGTCAAGGTCGCGCGCGAGAAGGGGATGGCCTCTCAGGTGGAGCCTGCTATGGCCCGCTGGGTGGCCGAGGCGACAAAGCGCGACAAGCCCCACCTTGTGAAGCGGTTTGCCACGATGATCGAAGCAACGCCGCTCGAGGGTTACGCCGGTTGGTGTGGCGCGATCGAGTTGCTCGACATGACCGACAAGCTCGGTGGGATCAAGCTGCCGACGCGCGTGATCGTCGGAGATCAAGACCCGGCAACGCCGGTGGCAGCCTCCGAAGCGATCCACAAGGCGATCCCTGGGTCCGATCTCGTTGTTTTGAAGGGTGTATCTCACATGCTGTCGTCGGAGGACCCGGCGGCGTTCCATGCCGCGGTGCTACCGTTCCTTGCTCAACATGCGCGCTGAGCAGGACTTGTTCGGTCCTGCAAAAACGGCCATATGCGGGTTTGAGTTTCCGCGCATCGTGCAGATGCGCTCCCGAGACAAGACGTGAGGTCTAAGATGAGCGCGACGCAGCACCGCAAGGTCATCATTCTCGGCTCAGGCCCGGCCGGTTATACGGCGGCGATCTATGCGGCGCGCGCGATGCTGAAGCCGATGCTGATCCAGGGCATTCAGCCGGGCGGGCAACTCACCATCACCACTGATGTCGAGAACTATCCGGGCTTCGCCAAGGTCATCCAGGGCCCGTGGCTGATGGAAGAGATGAAGGCGCAGGCGGAGCACGTCGGCACCGAGATCGTGATGGATCATATCGCCAAGGTCGATCTCAAAGCGCAGCCGTTCCGGCTCGAAGGCGACAGCGGCGACGTTTTCACTTGCGATACGCTGATCATCTGCACCGGCGCGCAGGCTAAGTGGCTTGGGTTGGCGAGCGAGCAGGCGTTCCAGGGGCATGGTGTATCGGCCTGCGCGACCTGCGACGGCTTTTTCTACAAGAACAAGGACGTGATCGTCGTTGGCGGCGGCAATGCGGCGGTGGAAGAGGCGATGTTCCTGACGAACTTCGCGAAATCGGTGACCGTCGTGCATCGCCGCGACAGCTTCCGCGGCGAGAAGATCCTGCATGAGCGGCTGTTCAAGAACCCGAAAATTTCGGTCGTCTGGGATACGGTTGTCGAAGAGATCGTCGGCACGAGCGATCCGAAGTCGGTTACGGGTGTGAAGCTCAAAAACATCAAAACCGGTGCGGTCAGCGATCGCAAGATCGACGGCGTGTTCGTCGCGATAGGGCACGCTCCGGCGACGGAGCTGTTCAAGGGGCAGATCGAAGTCAACAAGGGCGGCTATATCGTCACCAAGCCCGACAGCACGGCGACGTCGATCCCGGGGGTGTTCGCCGCGGGCGACGTGAAAGATGAAACGTTCCGCCAGGCAGTGACTGCCGCCGGCATGGGCTGCATGGCCGCGCTCGAAGCCGAACGCTATCTGGCTGCCAACGAGACCCACGCCCAGGCGGCGGAGTGACATCTCCGCGCTTGGCTTGTGGGGCCGTCTGCCTGTAGTCTCGCTGGCAAAGCGAGAGGGATGCCGGCGCATGTCATGTCTGAAGCAGGAAGTGGCCATTCCTAGTCGCGCTGGCGTTGCTGGGGCGGACTTCAATGCAGCGGATGTGATGACGCCGCGCGCGCCGGGACAGATCCCAGCCGAGGCGCGGAATGGCGCGCGAGTGAAGACCGCCAACGTGCCGCCGCAGGGCGTCTACCTGCCGAACAACAACCGGCTTACTCCGGCGATGCGGTCGCCCGAGTACGTACAGATGTCGACGGCGGCGGCGATTACGCTCGGATTGATGCCGGGCAAGATGCATGGCTGCTCGTGCACGCGCTGCCTCAACCTGCTGCTGACGTACCCCGAGGGCTGCCGCGCGAACTGCGCGTATTGCGGCTTAGCGCGTCACCGCGAGGCGGATCGGGATTATGCCGACCGCAATTTCATCCGCGTCGACTGGCCGGCCGTACCGATGACGGAGATCGTCGATCGCATCGCCGCGCAAGGCGAGGCGACGCCGTTCCACCGCATGTGCATCTCGATGATCACGCATCCGAATTCGGATGAAGACACCGTGACTGTGCTGAAGACGTGGACGAAGAAGATTGATCCATCGTTCTTGCCGGTATCGATCCTGTCGAACCCGACGACGATGACGCGCGCCGATGTCGCCAACCTCAAAGACCTTGGCGCGGATATCTTCACCGTTGCGCTCGATGCCGCGACGCCTGCCATCTTCGACCGCACGCGCGGTAAGGGCGTGGCGTCGCCGCATACGTGGGCGAAGTACTGGGAGATCCTGGAGGACGCGCGCGACATCTTCGGCAAGGAGAAGTTCGGCGCGCACATCATCGTTGGCATGGGCGAGACGGAGCACGAAGTACTGAAGCTGGTGCAGCGGCTGGTCGACATGGGCGGGCACAGCCACATGTTCTGCTTCTTCCCGGAGAAGGGCTCGCTGATGGATCATCTGCCGGCGACGCCGCGAGACCAATGGCGGCGGGTGCAGCTCGCGCGGTATCTCATCGACTACCGTGGCGTTCGCGTCGAACAGATGAGGTTTGACGAGAACGGCCGGGTTGTGGACTTTGGCTTGGTGAAGAGCGAACTCGATGGGATCATCGACGCGGGCCTCGCGTTTCGCACGTCCGGCTGTCCCGGCAAGGTCCGCGAAGACCTTTCGGCCTGCGACCGGCCCTACGGCGATAGCCCGCCATCGAACATCGCGAGCTATCCGTTCCAACCCGGCCCGGCCGACCTCAGGAAGATCCGCAACCAGCTTTCGATGGAGAAGGCGGGCGAGGCCTACGTGCCGGGCGAGGAACTGGAAGTCGAGCGCTAGGCGCTATCCAAGTATGCAGCCTTTGCTGCCCCTCAGGCCGCTTCGCGCAATGGTCAATGGCGGAAGAGCCGCGTAACCTCGCTTTAATCTCAGTCGCGAGGGGACCCCATGGCCACGCCGAAAAAGACATCCGTCCTGTCACCCAACCTGTCGCTCAACCGGCGTGTGACGAAGCCATCCGTCCGGTCGAAGGGCGGCATCGTCGTCGCGCAGAACCGGATCGCGGCGGAAGTCGGCGCGCGGGTACTTAAGGCCGGTGGTCATGCCATCGATGCGGCTGTCGCGACCGCGTTCACGATCGGCGTGGTCGAACCGTGGATGAGTGGCATCGGTGGCGTTGGCGTGATGCTCTACCGCGATGGTAAGACCGGCAAGGTCACCGGCCTCGATTTCGGCGCGATGTCGCCGAAGAAGCTCGACCCGAAAGACTACCCCGTCATCGGCGGCACGGACGGCAATCTGTTCGGCTGGGCCAAGGTCAAGGACGACCGCAACATGACCGGCGCGACGGCGGTATGCGTGCCGTCGGAGCCGTTGGGTCTCGCGACGGCGCACAAGATGTGGGGCCGCAAGAAGTGGCGCGACCTCGTGCAGCCCGCCATCAAGCACGCCGAAGAGGGCATGGTGGTCGACTGGTATACGATGACGAACATCGCCTCGACGCTTGCTGATCTGCGCAAGGACCCAGGCGCGTCGAAGCGCTTCCTGCGCGATGGACTGCCGCCTCAACCGCCGGTCGCGACGCTGGCGAGCGGCGTTGTGAGACTGCCGGCGCCGGATCTGGCGAAAACACTGACGGCCATTGCCGACGATGGCGTCGAGCCGTTTTACAAAGGCAAGATCGCGAAGGACATTGCGGCCGACATCAAGGCGATGGGCGGCAGCCTTAGCGCGGAGGATCTCGCGTCGTACGAGGTGAAGGTCATCGACGATCCCCTGCAGGTTACGCTCGGCGACCGGCAGATCTACGTGCTGCCTGAACTCAACGGCGGGCCGACGCTCGGCATGGCCGCTCTCGAGTTGCAGCGCATCCGCAGGAAGCCGCAGGACAAACCAGGGGCCAAGACGTTCGTCGCCTACGCCGCCGCGCTCAAGCATGCGTGGGCGTACCGCATGGACCACATGGGAGACGCGGGCGAAAAGACCATGCCGACGTGCACGACGCACTTTTCCGTGGTCGACCGCGACGGCAACATGGTGACGATGACGCAGACGCTGTTATCGCTGTTCGGGTCGCGTATCGTGCTGCCGAAGACCGGCATTCTGATGAACAACGGCATCAATTGGTTCGATCCGACCGGCGGTCCCAACGGTCTCGCGCCCGGCAAGAAAGCGCTCTCGAACTATTGCCCGGCGATCATGGTGGGTGACGGCGAGGCGATCGCAATCGGCGGCTGCGGCGGGCGCAAGATCATTCCGGCCGTGTTCCAGATCCTTGCGTTGTGCTCGGACTTTGGGATGACGCTCGACGAAGCCTTCCATCAACCGCGCGTCGATGTGTCAGGTCTTGGCCCCGTCGCGGCGGATCGGCGGCTCGGCGAGAAGACGATCAACGCCCTTTCAGAGAACTTCGATACGGTGGTTTGCGAACCGGTGCCGTATCCGTTCCCCTTCACGATCGCGTCCGCGGTGCGGCGCGTGAAGAAAGAGAACGAGGGCGCGACGGAGCCGGAAATGCCGTGGAGCGAGGCGGTGAGTGAGGATGACGTCTGACACGCGGCAGCCAAGCGTCGAAGTCGATGTGCTGATCGTAGGGCTCGGCCCGGCTGGGGCCTCAGCCGCTGCGGAAGCTGCGCGCGCAGGTGCGACCGTGCTGGCAATCGACCGCAAGCAGTCCGCCGGAGTGCCGGTGCAGTGTGCTGAATTCGTGCCGGCTCTGATCGGGCAGGCGACGGATGTGTTCGGCGGTGCCGCCGTGCAGCCCATCACCTCGATGACCACATTCGTGCTTCCGGATACGGAACGGCACGACGAGCCACATTTTTCGGGCCACATGATCGACCGCGCGCAGTTCGATGCCGCGCTCGTGCGCGAGGCAGAAGCACGGGGGGCGGACTGCCGCTTCGGCATCGTCCTGCGGGACATCGACGCCGAGGGATGTGCGGTACTTTCAGATGGGGCGCGCGTTCGTGCACGCGTCATCATCGGCGCGGATGGCCCGCGGTCGGTGGTCGGAAAGCTCGTTGGCCGCGAGAACGAAGACGTGTCGGAATCGCGGCAGATCACGGTGCCTTTGCTGCAGCCATTCCAGGCGACCGACATCTTCCTGTCGCCAGAGTTTCCAGGCGGCTATGCGTGGCTTTTTCCGAAGGGGGGAGTCGCGAACCTCGGCATGGGCGTTGCGCAGTCAGAGCGGCATCGGCTGAAGCCGCTGCTCGAAGCGCTGCATGGGCAGTTGGCAAGAGAAGGCCGTGTCGGCAGCGAGATTCTCACTCATACGGGCGGCGCCATTCCTGCTGGCGGCATGGTCGAGCCAGCCGTGACAATGGGCAAAGTCACAGTGCTACTGGCGGGCGATGCCGCCGGCCTTGCAAACCCGATTACCGGTGCTGGAATCAATCCGGCGGTGCAGTCCGGCACATTGGCAGGCGCGGCCGCGGCGAGACTTTCGCGGGGCGACGCGACGGCTGCCGAGGGGTATCGCGAAGACCTCGACGATTTGTTCGGTGTGTCGCTCGCGCGCGCCGTGAAACGGCGGCGGGACCTTTTGGCTACCTTCGCGACCGGCGTGCCGCGGGGCACCGATCTCAAACGAGGGTGGATCGCGTTTCCCGCCTATTGGGCGGCTTGAGAGTTCATTCGACGAACAGGATGTGAAGGTCCTCGCTCAACAGATGGCCTGACGCAGACCATTCCAGGGCCGCAGGCGTAGTCTTCATGCCCTTGAAGCAGGTCGACACGATGCCCTGATCGCTCGGCTTCTCGATCGTCACGTTCAGGTTCGCCGAGATTCCGCGCAAGTGCGCCTTGCTGCCGGGCTCATAGGTCATCCAATAGACGACGGTCTGTTCGCCAGCCTTCAGTTTCGTATTCAAGCGCTGCACGACCTCGGGTGCGAGACAAAAGCGGGCGGTCAAGTCGGCGGCAATCTCCTCGCTCCAGACGTCGCTTCCAAGTATAGGGCGATAGCCGTGCTGAACCGTCGTGCTGCGGTCCGGTGCGATAAGCAGAGGCCAATGGAAGCCAGTTCGCAAGGTCCACGAGGGCGCCGGTGGGTCGATCGTGCCATTGAGGATACCGCGCTTGACGAAATCGGCGCGCGCGGCGGGCGAGAGTTGCGCAATGCGGTCAGCCATATCCGGCGCCAAAGGATACAGAGGCACTCCACTTTCCGTCAGGGTGCGCGTCACGTCGATGGTGCCGAGCAAGAGGGCTCGGACGTTGACATCCGGCACGACCGGTTTGCCATCGATCATCGTCCAGAAGGCGAGAAAGTTCGTGGGGTTCTGGGTGTCGTACGCGGGGACCGCGACTGCCGCTCCGTCGAGCTCAAGCATGTCGATATCGGGCAATAGAAAGGCCATCGGCATGGCGTGCTCACGACCTGTCAGGTTGCGCAGCACGTATGTCAGGCGGACTTTGTCGATACCGATGATTATGTCTTCACGATCGATGGCGATCGACCCATTGGCCGCGAAACTGAGTGCCCCGCCTGGCAATTCGCTGGTCGGTTCATAAGAACTCTGAGCTTGGACAGATGACGGGCCGGCGACCATGCCGATCGCCAGAACCAAAGCCAAGATGGCGAGAAGCCTTGTCAAGGTCGGTCAATCCCACAATCCAAAAGGCCGGGCCGCACGGACCGACAGGTGGCGCCATGCTGCTACCGCTCTAAGAATGCATGTTAGCCCGAAGAATTGCTAGGCGAGGTCACAACCGCGGCATTCGGCTGATTGTCGGCTGGCGAAGGGGACCAAGAAGCGCGGCGGACGCCTGTTTGAGGTGACCACCGCGCTATTTGTTCATGCCGCTTTTGACAGGCGCTTCTGGAGATCGAGAACGGCCATCATATAGCCGACGCGGTCCTCGACGGCTTCGGCCAGGATCGAGAAGTAATTCGGCGTTTCCGGAACGATGTCACCGACGACCTCGCCATACTCGAAGCGGAGATCCGCTTCGTGCTTGCGCGCAATCGCCTGCATCTTCGTATTTTCCGCGAGGCAGCTCATATAGAGGTGCCGGACACCGCGATTGCGCGCCGCGCGGATGACACGACCCATCAGCTCAGTACCGATGCCCTTATCCTGGAAGTCCTTCTCGACCGAGAACGCGGCCTCGGCTTCCGTGCCCCAGCTGTCGCCAAGCTTGCGCAGTTCGGCGGCCGCGCGCAGCTCACCGTCGAGAAAGTAGCCATAGACGATGCTGCCCATGTCGAGCACCCGGCTGGCGTAGTCATCGATGAAACTGTCGGACACGCTATGGGCAAAGCGCATACGGCGCGCCGTCAGGTCCAGGCGCAGAAGATGCTTCCCGAACTGCTCGATCTCCTGCGGCCATAGCTTGCGCACATGGCCTTCCGGATTGGGTTGCTGTTCGCTCATGTCATACTCCGTTGGGCCGGCGGTTGGTTAACCCAACTCACCGCTCAGGACCCGTGTATGTGGGACCTCTATATGCGTTGCACAATACGACACTATGACGATGCCCGATGCAAGATGACAAGATGCTGAAAAACAATGCACTATTTGCTTTGTTGCGGCGCGACATAGCGACGCGAAAGTTGACGTTTTCGTGAACTTGGGGCCGTGATGCGGCGCTGGCGCATCGATTTCGGGCGTAGCGCGGCGTTTTTAGTCATGCAGCGGCCAGGCGCTGTTGCAGGCGAAGCATAGCGATTCGTTCGATCTGGCGCAGGGCCTCCTCGAATTCGGCGTCCTGCGAGTTGCCGATACGCGTCTCGAACGCAGCGATAATGTCGTCCTTCGACCGGCCTTTTACCGCGAAGATGAACGGGAAGCCGAACTTGGCTTTGTACGCGTCGTTCAGTTCCGTGAAGCGAGCCAGTTCCGAGGGTGTCAGGCGGTCGAGACCGGCGGAGCCCTGCTCGCGCTTGGAATCATCCGTCACGTTGCCAGCGAGGGCCAACTTGCCCGCGAGATCGGGATGCCTGTTGATGAGGGCGATCTTCTCATCGCGGGTCAGCGCCCGCATCTGAGTGACCATTGCAGCGTGAAGGCCAGTCGCCGTGTCACTAGCTGCGCCGAGGCCAGCGCGATGGGTGCGCTCCGCGATGGCGGGCGTATGCTCGAAGATGTCGCCAAAGCACTCGACGAAGAGCGCGCGGGGCAAGCGGCTCGGCTTGTAGCCGCCCTTTGGCGGATGCGTCTTGATCCAGTGGCGCGCGATGTCGAGACGCGTCGCGACCCAGGCCTTGTCGTAGCTGCGCACGTAGTCGAGGAAGCGCGCGAGGGCGGCAGCGCGGCCGGGGCGGCCGACAAGACGGCAATGCAGGCCGATCGACATCATGCGCGGCGTGGTCGCGCCTTCGGCGTAGAGAACGTCGAAGCTGTCTTTCAGGTAGGCGAAGAATTGTTCGCCCGAATTGAACCCCTGCGGCGTGGCAAAGCGCATGTCGTTGGCGTCGAGCGTATAGGGCACGACGAGTTGCGGGCCGTGCGGGCCGTCGAGCCAATAGGGCAGTTCGTCGGCATAGCTGTCGGCCAGATAGACGAAGCCTTGCTCCTCCATGCCGATCTCGACGGTGTGCATGCTGGTGCGGCCTTGATAGAGGCCGAGCGGGCGGGTGCCTGCGAGTTCGGTGTGAATGCGGATAGCCTCGTCGATGTGCGCACGCTCGTCGGCGTTGGCGTAATCCTTGTAGTCGATCCACTTGAGGCCGTGGGTCGCGATCTCCCAGCCGGCTTCATTCATGGCGGCGACGGCGTCGGGATGGCGCTGCATGGCAGTTGCGACGGCGTAGACCGTCACCGGCATGTTGCGCTCGGTGAACATCTTGTGGAGCCGCCAGAAGCCGACGCGGCTGCCGTACTCGTAGATGCTCTCCATGTTCCAGTGGCGTTGACCCGGCCACGCGGCGGCGCCGACGATCTCGGAGAGAAAGGCTTCGGATGCGGCGTCGCCGTGGAGAATGTTGTTCTCGCCGCCTTCCTCGTAGTTGATGACGAATTGGACGGCGACGCGCGCGCCGCCGGGCCATTGCGCGTTCGGCACGTTGCGGCCGTAGCCGACCATGTCACGGGGATAGGGCTTGGTCATGGGTGTCTCTGAGCGATAAATCAGCTGCCGCGATAGGTCGAATAGCTCCACGGCGAGACGAGGAGCGGGACGTGATAGTGGCCGTCCGGATCGGCGATCGCAAAGCGGATCGGGATGACGTCGAGGAAGGCGGGATCTGCGAGCGGCGCGCCCGCGGCACGGAAATAGTCGCCGGCGTGGAAAGTCAGCTCGTAGGTGCCGACCTTGACGGCATCACCCGTCAGCAGCGGCTCGTCGGTGCGGCCGTCGGCATTGGTCGTGGCCGTCTTGACGAGTGTCCAGCGGCCATCGGACTCGGCGCGGACAAGTTCGATCCGGACGCCGTGCGCGGGCCTGCCGGCGGCGGTGTCCAAAACGTGTGTCGAGAGGCGTCCCATGCGTTCCGTGCGCTCTTATCTTGAATCGACTGTGACGATGCCATTGTTTCCGGTTTCGGTGGCGGGAGCAACATCTTGCATGGCAAGATCTTTAAACCCCTAAGACAGAGGCCACATAGAGGGCGCCACGGCTGCAGAGTGCGCCGGGAGGCGGGAGGCGAATGCGGATGATGCACGAACGACCAGCGCCTGGGACGATGCCGCGCGACACGCAGGCCGCGTTGCTGCGCCTCGAGATGATCGCGCGGGTCATGGATACGGCGTTTCCGATCCCCGGGACCGACCGGCGCGTGGGGTTCGACAGCATCATCGGTTTGCTGCCGGTCATCGGCGATGCGATCTCCGGGATGATCTCGAGCTATCTGATTTGGGAAGCACGCAAGCTCGGCGTCTCCAAGTTGATCCTCGGCCGCATGATGGCGAACACCGCGATCGATACGGCGATCGGCTCGGTGCCTTTCATCGGAGACTTGTTCGATGTGGCCTACAAGGCGAACTCGAAGAACGTCGCGCTACTGAGGGCGCATCTGCACCGGACGCATGGCGTTCCTATCGCTCGCGCGGCCTAGCCGGCAGAGACCATATCGCTAGGGGCGATCTTCGCTCCTGAGATAGACGAGAAGCGCCGAGGCGAGCAGAACTGCAAATGTGAGATGAAGGGTCGCGTATGCGGTTGCGGCCGCCGATGTCGAGCGCGCATAGTCGAATAGGGCACCGGAGATCGGCTGAAGAATGCCGGCGCCACCGATGAAAAGCGCATTCAGAAGTGTTATGCCCCGGCCCAGCATGTGATCGGGGATGAAGGCGCGGCCGTGCGCCATGAGGACACCATAGGTGTGGCCCGCGAAGCCAAGCAACGCGAGTAAGGCGACCGCGCCGACCGTCGACACCGGCAACAGTGCCAGCGCCGCAAATGACACGGCAGTAACTGCCGAGGCGACCGCAACGATCCGCTTCCTGGTTCCTAGGGGCTGATCGAGTGCGCCGAGCGCGAGAGATCCGACCGACATCGCGATCGCCATCACGAGGATGGCATTACCGCGTTCGACCGGTGCCAAGCCATACACGTCCGTCAGGAAGGGGCCGACCCAGAGACCGCGTTCCGCAATGACCACGGCGTAGCTCACCGCGATCAATGGCAGTAGCGGCCAGAGCTGCCGTATCGCCAGCAGCGAGCGGACGCCCGCGGCAAGTCCAATAGACCTAGATGCAGAGACGTTCGTGCGCCCTGGATCTCGAACCAGCACAGCGACCGTTGCGGCGGCGACAAGTGTCAGAAGGCCAATTCCGGATAGTGTCCCGCGCCAGCCGAAACGGTCCGCGGCCAAGGCCAATGGCGTCGCACCGAGCAGGTTACCTGCGGAGCCGATCGCCAGCATCAACGATGCCATGAAAGCGAAGCGGGACGCGGGCATCGTGCGGCCGAAATAGTAGAGGGCGCCCATGTAGATCGGCGCGCATCCGAAGCCGATGAGAGCCATTGCGACGAGGCCGGCAAAACGGGTCTGCGCCGATGCGAGCAGCAGTGCTCCGGCGACGGCGGACAGCATGATGACCGGCATCGTGCGGCGTGGGCCGAAGCGATCGAGCGCCCAGCCGACCGGAAATTGGCCGAGTGCGAAAGCCGCGAACCAGACACCCGAAAATGCGCCGAGGTCGGCGACTGCAAGACCGAGGTCCCGCGCCATTTCAGGGGCGATGACGGCGAGGAACGTCCGATAGAACTGGCTCAGCGTATAGCCGAACAGAAAGACGACGAAGATGATCACCGGCGGGGCCGCTTACTTGCGCCGTTTCTCGATGGCGTCCCAGATCATTGCCGCGATGTCGTTGCCGCCGAATGCCTTCACTTGGCGGATGCCGGTCGGGCTCGTGACGTTGATCTCGGTGAGATAGGGGCCGATGACGTCGATGCCGGTGAAGATCAGGCCACGTTTCTTGAGTTCGGGGCCAAGGCGCCTGCAGATTTCGAGATCGCGTTCGGTCAGTTCGGTCGGTTTCGGCGTACCGCCGACATGCATATTGGACCGCGTCTCGCCTTCTGCCGGCACGCGGTTGATTGCCCCCGCGACTTCGCCGTCGACGAGAATGATACGCTTGTCGCCACTGCGCACCTCGGGGCGGTACTGCTGGAGCATGAACGGCTCGCGGAAGACGATCTGGAACAGCTCGATCAGCGAGTTGATGTTGCTGTCGCCATCCTTGATGCGAAAAACGCTGGCGCCGCCGTTGCCGTAAAGCGGTTTGACGATGATGTCCTTGTGGCGGGCCTGGAATTCACGGACGTCTTCCGGATTGCGCGTCACCATCGTCGGCGGCATCAGGTCCTGGAATTCGAGCACCCAGACTTTTTCGGGCGCATTGCGCACCCAGGCCGGATCATTGACGACGAGGGTCTTTGGATGGATCCGCTCCAAGAGGTGCGTCGTGGTGATGTAAGCCATGTCGAACGGCGGGTCCTGGCGGAGCAGCACCACGTCGTAGGTCCCGAGATCGATCTTGTGGCGATCGGATAGCTTGTAGTGATCGCCGATCTTGTCTTCGACCGTCAGCGTGTAGCCGCGAGCGATCAACTTGTCGCCGTCGAGCGCCAGATCCTGCGGCGTGTAATAGAATAGCGAATGGCCGCGTTTCTGAGCCTCGAGCAAGAGCGCGAACGAGCTATCGCCGCGGATATCGATCTTGTCGATCGGGTCCATCTGGCAAGCGATCTTGAGCGACATGGCGGGCTCCGAAACGATAACGTGAGCAGCGTTGTGGCAAAGTCCGCCCGACACGGCAAGCGAGATACGGCCGGCCGCTTGCCGATCGGGGATGCCCGTGTTCAGTTATTGGCCGAGATGGAGAGATCCCATGAGCACGACCGTCCCGTTCGGCCCCGGCAACTTCCGCTACATCCCGGCAGTCTTCCAGTATTCAGGCGGCGTGGTCGCAGAGGCTGGCCACACGATCGAACGCGTCCGATTCCATCGCCCCGTGCCGCTGGCCGACGGTTTCGAGCGGATCGCCGCCGTGATCCGCGGCGCGGGACGCCCGCTGACGTCGTTTTGTGCCTGCGAACTGCGCTCGCCAGAGCCCTTCAGCGAAGCGGGGTTCAAGGCGTTCAACGAGCTTTACGTCGGCACTCTCGTGAAATGGGGCATCAGCGACGGCACCACCAACCCGGTTGCGCGCAGCAATGTCTGCCCCGAAATCGAGAAGCCTGCCGTCCCCTCGTTTCATGCCTTCGCCTATACGGTGCCCGCGGCCCCCTCACAGGCGCCGCCGAAATCATTCATCGTCGCCGGCAGCGGTGAGTGTCCGGAGGGGCGCGGCAACTACCGCGACCACATCATCCGGCGTGGCGATCAGTCGGTCGCAGGCATGGCGGAAAAAGCGCGTTGGGTCGTTGGTGAGATGGAGCGCCGGCTCGGAGCACTTGGCGCCACGTTTGCAGATACGACTGCGAGCCAGCTCTATTCGGTGTTCGATCCGCACCCGTTCTTGGCGGACACCCTCGTCAAGCGTGGTGCCATGTCATCAGGGCTGACGTGGCACTTCTGCCGCCCGCCGGTCGTCGATCTCGATTTCGAGATGGATTGCCGCGGCATAGAGCGCGAGCGTGTGATCTTCTGATCAGCGCGGACGCGCGGCACGCTCGCTACGGAAACCGCCACCCGCGCCCACTCTCACTTCACCCACTCGCCCGCGCGCATCACGGGCTCCGCCTTGCCAGACTTCGAGATGCCGTCGATATCGACCTTGTTCGAGCCGATCATCCAGTCGATATGGATCAGCGAACGGTTGGCGCCACGCTCGGAGAGTTCCTTCTCGGTCATGCTGGTGCCGTTCTTGAAACACTTCGCATAGGCTTGCCCCAGCGCAATGTGGCAGGACGCGTTTTCGTCGTAGAGCGTATTGTAGAACAGCAGACCGCTCTTTGAGATCGGCGACGAGTACGGCACCAGGGCGACTTCGCCGAGACGGCGCGCACCCTCGTCGGTTTCGAGGACCTTGTTCAAGATGTTTGCGCCGGTCTTCGCCTTTGCTTCGACAATGCGACCCTTCTCGAAGCGGACAGAAATGTCCTCGATCAGCGTGCCCATATAGGACAGCGGCTTCGTCGCCATGACATGGCCTTCGACGCGATCCTTGTGGGGTGTCGTGAACACTTCCTCGGTCGGGATGTTGGCATTGCAGGTAATGCCGTTCTTGGCGGTTGCCGCGCCACCACACCACTCGTGATCATCGGCCAGGCCAACGACTAGGTCCGTGCCGGGGCCCTTGAAGTGAAGCGAGGCGAAGTTGCGGCCGTTGAGCCACTTGGTGCGCTTTGCAAGATCCTTGTTGTGCTGCTTCCAATTGGCGATGGGATCTTCCGTGTCGACGCGGGTCGCCTTGAAGATGGCATCCCAAAGTTTTGCGACGGCGGCCTTCTCCGAAAGCTTTGGGAACACTGTTTTTGCCCATGCCGGCGACGCGTAGGCGAGCAAAGACCAGTTGATGTCGAACCCAGTGATTTTCTCGAGTGCCGGCTGGTAAGCGGTCGAAAGGGCTCTGTTGGCGCGCGATATCTTGTTGGGATCTTGCCCTGCGAGCAGCGAAGGATTGCCGCCGCGAATTGCCAAGCGCGCCGCGCCGGTGCCGTAGGCTTTCGCCATGCCGTCATAGAGCCACGACGGCGCGTAGTCGAAGCTCGCATCCTTGGCGTTTTCGTACTTGAGCAGCGCGCACTGCTCGTCGTCGAAGAGCGTCGTTACGTTTTTGGCGCCAGCCTTATAGGCGTGCCTCGTGACCAGGCGGACGAGGTCGAGGGCTTCGACCGGCGCCGTCATGACGATCTCTTGGCCGGGCTTCACGCCAAGGCCGACTTTCACCGCGACCTCGGCAAGCCGATCCAGCTTGTCTGCGTGGGTCAGTCCGACAGCTTTCTGCATCGGTCAGATCTCTCGAATTCGATTGGTACGGTGCGCAGACGGTGGTGCTTCTGCATCAGTCGACAATGAAAGCTGAGGCGTCGCCCATAGTCGGAGGACGATCGCGTGTCAGCCACGATAGTGGGCGTACTGCCCCTTTTCCTGGAAGCGCTCGAGATAGGTTGGAACGACGGAGGCGATCGCCTGCGGCCGGTCGACGCCGAGAGCCGCGAGCGTTCGGCTCTCTTGCTTCGCCTTGTCGGAGACGATGTTGTCGCCTTTGAGCATGCGGACCTGATCGACCGTCAAGGGACGGAGTCCATTGGGGAGCGGAACGGTCGCCAAGGCCGCAAGCTTGGCCAACCAGAACGGCATACGAAGATAGAACCGATCGCGGCCGGCCCACTCCTGCGTGCGGTCGAGAAGGTCGCGGAACGTGGCGACCTCTGGGCCGCCGATTTCGTAGACTGTGCCGGGCTTGCCCTGGCCTGCTGCGGCGTTTGCAATCGCGGTGGCGAGGTCGCCGACGAAGACGGGCTGGAACTTTGATTTGCCGCCGCCGATCAGCGGCAACATCGGGGAGCGCTGCGCCATGGCGGCGAAGCGGTTGAAGAACTGATCCTCGGGGCCGAATACGATCGACGGGCGCAGGATGATCGCATCGGGGAATTCTTCAAGGACGGCTGCTTCACCCGCCGCTTTCGTTCGGCCGTAATTGCCTGGCGACTTCGGATCGGCGCCTATGGCGGAGACGTGGACGAAGGTTTTGACACCTGCTTGGCGAGCCGCGCGGGCGACGGCACGGGCGCCCTCGACGTGGACCTTGTCGAAGGTCTGGGCTCCGGATTTGTGAAGGATGGCGACCAGATTGATCACCGCTTCCGCCCCCTCGCAAGCCTGGACGCAAGACTGGGGGAAGCGAACATTGGCCTGGACCGCATGGATCTGGCCGACGACGCCCATCGGTTGGAGATGGCCTGCGAGGTCAGGGCGTCGCACAGCGGCACGGACGCGCCAGCCATTCTTCGCGAGAGCCCTGATCGTGTGGCGTCCGACGAAGCCAGAACCGCCGAACACGGTTGCAAGTTTAGTTGTCTGGAGTCGCGATTGCATAGACTTTCCCAGGCTTTGTCCCAGGCCCCCGACGCGTTGATTCTACGCGCAATACCGTGCGCTTCGATCGCGCACGGTTCTCAGGCAGCATTAGCTGCCGCAGACGCGGCTGTGAAGGACCACGATCGCCGCATGACCGCGATCCTCCTCGGGATGTCCCCGGCCAGTGCCTTACGACTTGGCCGCCTCGACTTCAGAAACCGCCTTGGCCAGCAGTTCTTGCATCTGCTTGCGCAGGTCCTCATCGGCGACCTTCACGCCCTTGGCAGCAAAATCAGCTTTGACCTTGCTGAAGACGTCATCGTCGCCGGCAGCCTGAAGGTCCGATTTGCGAACCTCCTTGACGTAGGCTTCGAGGTCGGCGCCAGACATGCCGAGTTTCGCGCCGGCCCATTCCGCCAAGTACTTGTTGCGGCGGCTTTCGGCCTTGAATTTCAGGTCTGCGTCGTGGGCGAATTTCTTCTCGAAGGCCTTCTCACGATTGTCGAAAGTCGTCATTAGAGTTCCACTCCCGGCTGTTGCTGCAGCGCAGCATGGCGAAAAAGTTGTAGCTCGCCCGCTCGACGGCGCGCTTGGATGAAGACGCTTAGCCCGAATAACTCATCAAGATCAACGCCGCCTGATGACTGGTCGGGCCGTTTGTCGCAATCGGCGTTCAGGGCATCTGTCGAGTTGCCCCTCCCGCCATTCGTTAACATTGTTTCTCCCCCTCGCTTCCGCTAGTCTTGATCGAAAGATCTGAGCAATCGGGAACGGGGTTGTTCCGCCATTATTCTGCAGCCGATATCGGCGATGAATGAGGCGGACGAGTCGTAGACCCGAACAATGTGTGCGGGGGCGGCACAAAAGTCGATACCGCAGGCATTACAAATAGATAGGACCAACAAATGAATAAGCGCCGGCGCGTTTACGAAGGCAAGGCCAAGGTCCTGTACGAGGGTCCCGAACCCGGAACGCTCATCCAGCATTTCAAGGATGATGCCACTGCGTTCAACAACAAAAAGCATGCGCTGATCGAAGGCAAGGGCGTGCTCAACAACCGCATCTCGGAATTCATCTTCCAGCGGCTGAACGACATCGGCGTGCCAACGCATTTCGTGAAGCGGCTCAACATGCGAGAGCAGCTCATTCGCGAAGTCGAAATCATTCCGCTCGAAGTGGTCGTACGCAACGTTGCGGCTGGGTCACTCTCGACGCGGCTCGGCCTCGAGGAGGGGATGCAGCTGCCCCGCTCGATCGTCGAGTTCTATTACAAGGCCGACGCGCTCAACGATCCGATGGTGTCGGAAGAACACATCACAGCTTTCGGATGGGCGACGCCGCAGGAGATCGACGAGATCATGAGCCTGGCGCTGCGGATCAACGACTTCATGGTCGGCCTGTTTCTCGGCATCGGCATCCGCCTCGTCGACTTCAAGGTCGAATTCGGTCGGCTATGGGAAAATGACGTCGCGCGGGTGGTGCTTGCCGACGAGATCAGCCCGGACAGCTGCCGCCTGTGGGACAGCCAGTCGGGCGACAAGCTCGACAAGGACCGCTTCCGCCGGGATCTCGGCGGGGTCCTCGAGGCTTATCAGGAAGTTGCCCGCCGCCTCGGCGTGTTGACCGAAAGCCCACGCCCGCGCGGGGTCGGGCCGGTTCTCGTATCGACCAACGGTCAGAAACCCAATTGACTGCACCTCGTCCGCTCCTGAGTGCGCGTCACCCGAGCGGACCCCGGCAGTTGCCGCAGGCGTGAGCCGGCGGTGAACTGCCAACGAGGACCCAGAAACGACTTGTGCCGGGCGCTTTTGCCCGGCATTTCTCTGCCTGCTACAGCGACTCGCGGAAGGTACCCGATGAAGGCCCGCATCAAGATCACCCTGAAGAATGGCGTTCTCGACCCGCAGGGACGCGCGATCCAGAATGCGCTCGGCGCGATGGGGATTGCAGGCGTCAACGATGTCCGCCAAGGCAAATATATCGAGGTCGACCTAGCCGAGACGGATGAAGCGAAGGCCAAGGCGACGGTCGAGCAGATGTGCAAGGACCTGCTCGCGAACACCGTCATCGAGAGCTACAGTTACGAGCTGACGCGGTGAGAGTGGCGGCCATTGCTGCCGTCGCCGTTGTCGCCTTACTGGCTGGCGTCACGAGTGCGCCAGCCGGCACGAGGCGTATTGAGCACGATGGCTTGCGATTCGACGTCGAAATTCCGGACACATGTCGAACCGTTACCAGCAAGTCGCAAGTTACGTTTCACTGCCCACCCGATCCGGCCGAGGTCGCTCCCGCGGATCGCAGCAAGACTTTCTCGCTCGCTGTTTATGCCGAACCCGCTCCGGCGGACGGCGCTTGGCTGCGCCTGGACGGCATCGCCGGAGAGACCCGCAAAATCATCGCGCGTCATGACATCTGTGAGGGCTCCGACCCGGAGGCTGCGCGCATCAATGCTTTCATTGAGGGCTCTGGTGGTCCATCCAACAACATCTGGGGGCTCATCACGGGCGCGATCATCTGCCAAGGCGTCAGCCCTTTGCCGTGGCCTAAGGGGACACTGATTTTCTTCCGCCAGATCAGCACCAAGCGCCAGCGATACTGGATCGCCGTGCGATTTCCGGAGTCGATAAAGGATGCGGCCATGCGGGTCGCTGATCAGATGTTTTTCCTGACATTCGAGCCGCTCAAGGATTGACCGTTGGCGGTCTTGATCACCCGCGCACGGCACGGCTAACTCGCGGAAACGATTCCACGAACCACATTCGCGAGGGCACATGAAAAGGCACCGTGTTCGATTTGCGATTTTCGCCACAGCTTTGGTGATGTCCTCGCCGGTTGCGCTGGCCGCCGGCAAGATCTTTGAGAACAAGGAGCTGAAGTACCGGATCGAACTGCCTGACACATGCCGGCACAACGAGGGGCCCGGCACCCTGGAAGCAGTTTGCGCGCCGTCGCTTGATGCCCGGGCCAGCGCCGATATCGCGGCGGCTGGGGCGCTGCTGATGGAGATCGATGCGGAGGCAGTGCCCGCCGATGCCAAGCCTTACGGCCTCGCCGAATTCCGTGACGAATTGCCGGATGCCGTTTGCGGCGAAAGCGATGCTTCGAAAGTAAAGCTCTCAGACGTCACAGACAGCAAAGCGGGTGGCTTGACGACGTTGCGAGCAACGATCGCATGTCCGGCGATTGGATTTCTTGGTCTACCGGAGCGGACGGCGGAGGCGCGTTACGTCATTGCTCCCGGCATGCGGTACCGGCTGATGGCGCGCGTGCCGGCCGGCGATGTCGCCAAGGCCAAACCGGCGATGGATGCATTCTTCGCGAGTTTCAAGCCGCAGTGAGCCTCAAGGGCCAAGCTCTGCCAGCATTGGATAGGATGCGGCCGCGCCTTTGCGTGTGACCGAGATGGCCGCCGCGCGATTGGCGAAGGAGGCGGCTTCGGCGAGTGGCGCGTCGCGCATCAATGCCGCAACGAGTGCGCCCGCGAAGCAATCGCCTGCGCCGGTCGTGTCGATTGCTTTGACGTGTTGACCCGGCAATCGTTGTGCGCGGCCATCGGCCTCGACAACAAGCACACCTGACGCGCCGAGCGTCACCACGACGGCGCGCGGGCCTCTTTCAAGGAGGCTTCGGGCTGCGGAGATCAGCCGGCGGTCGTCGACATCGGTCAACGACAGATCGAGGAGTGCGGCAGCCTCGTGCTCGTTGACGACCAGGATTTCGGTCGCGGCGAGAATGCCGTGCGGCAGCGGCATGATCGGCGACGGATTGAAAATTGTCGTCGCGCGCGCGGTCTTCGCGGCCTCGAATGCAGCAGCCGTGATGGCGACCGGCACTTCGAGCTGGCAGACGACGATGTCGCGCGCCGTCAATGGCAAGCGGGGCAGGCCGCTTGTCCAGACATGATTTGCGCCGGGCGCCACGGCGATTGCGTTTTCGCCTGATGGGTCGACATTGATCAGGGCGATGCCGGTCGGTGTTCCCTCGAGTATTGCCACTTGAGACACGTCGATCCGCTCGGATGCGAGAAATGCCCGCATATCATGGCCGAACCCGTCATCGCCCACGTTGCCGACCATGGCCACCGCCGCGCCGGCTGCTGAGAGGCGTGACGCGGCCACAGCTTGGTTGGCACCTTTTCCGCCGGGGAATTGCGCCGAGGCCTTGCCGCTGACCGTCTCGCCGGGTGCGGGGATCTTGTCGACGTAAGCGACGATATCGCGATTGATCGAGCCGACGACGTAAGCGGTGGGCATTGCCAGGACTCCGGAGTTGCCGGCAACGTTACGCTGCGGCTATCGCCACGTCATCAGCGGGTTGGTCAGAAGCTGCCGCCGGTACGGAAGTCGTCGCCGCCATCGTCGTCGTCACGGCGGGACCAGCCGCCGCGCGATTCAGGAACGCGCCAGCCGCCACCCTGCGGGCCGCTATCGCCGCCGCCCGGAATTGGGAATGGGAACGGGAACGACGGCTCTCCGAGCCCCGGGCGGCCCTGCTGGGGTCGCGTGCCGAAGCCGCCGCGGATGATATCCCAGAGGATGCCACTGCGGACCACGCCTTCGAGAACGCCCGCAAGGATGCGGCCGATATCATTGTCGTTGCCGAAGACGACATGCGGATGATCGTAGCCCGAACGGCGGAACCGCTCGCGCACTGTCTCGACTTCGGTGCGGCGGCCGGCGAGATCATGCGCCCGCTGCCGGAGATTGCGGATCTCCATCTCCGTACGCCGCAAGGCTTCATCAATCGCCTCGATCCGCCGGACGGCATCCTCGTCCGTAGGCGTGGCCGTGCGCCGCGCCTCCCGGTAGAGGACGGATACCTCGTCTTGCGCATCGCCCGTCGCGATCGTGGCGATTGCTTCACCATAGGCTGCGTCGTCGCCAGCTTTCAGAAGCGACTCCCGCTCAGTGTCGATGACCTTGAGGGTCGCCGTGCGGCTTTCCACCGTCGCTTCGGCAGCAGCTAATTTGTGGCGGGCGGCAGCGAGCGCACGCTCGAGCGGCTCGATCCCTTGGGCCACGAGCGCGCGGCGCTCGAGGTCACCCCGTTCGGCTTTGACTTCGTCGGCCGCGGCACGGCGGACCTTGGCGTGCTCACGCAGACGAAGCGGAATCTCGATCAGCATGGCATAGTTGGCACGTGCGTCCGGATAGCCGATGAAATCAGCGACCATCCGGTCCAACGCGCGAGCGATATTGCCGGCCTCGTATTTGGAGGTGCCGAAGTTTCGCCGCCAGAGATAGGAGAACAGCGGGTCCTGGTCGTACGGCTTCTGCTTAGCGCCGAGTTCGGCTTCCGATTGCGCAGCCTTTTTCTCTGCTTCCACTGCGATCGTATCGACGGCCGTAAAGGCCTGATCGAGACGCATCCATTCCGTGTCGGTCTTCAAGCGGTCGGCCACCGCTACGCGGCGCGCTTCGACATCTGCCAAGGCAACTTCGACGGCACTGCCCATCGCATGGCGCGCGGCTTCGGCCTCTTCCAACTCCGCGACAGCGCGTTGGCGGCGCTCGGTCAGTGTCGCCATGCGGTTGCGGTGATCTTCGAGCACTTGAAGGGCGCGCCGCTCGGTCACGTCGAGGTCGCGGACAAGCCGCCCGGCGGTCATCTCATCGAGTTTAATGCGCGCGAGCGCCGAGAGGGCCTGCTGGCGGTCCTGACGCAGGCGCTCCGCATCCGCGAGGGCCGATTTCGAGGCGCCGTCGATCCGCACTTCGTCCTGGTGAAGCTTGGCGATCGTCTGCTCGATCGAGGCAAGGGTCTGGCGTCCGGTCCACATGATCGCCCTCACCAGCGCGTGATCATGCCGCCTTCATACGGCATGATGAAATCGGTCGAGAGCATGCCACGGCGTTTGATGCCGAAGCGGTTCTTCTGTATGATGCCATCGTCGCGTTTGTCAGCAGAGACCGTATCGAAAACGGCCTGTGGGACGCGCACGCCGAACTTGTCGACGCGATCGATGCGGCCGTTCTCCTCATTGCGGATCGGCAGCGTCAGCTTTTGGCCGTTCGGGCCGATGGCTTCGACGATCAAGTAATAGTTTCGCTGCTCGCGGTTTCCCGGCGGTACGCGCCAAACGCCGCTGGTTTCGCCGGGGCGGGAGACGATCGTCAGGGTGTACTCACGCGCGACTTCGTCGCGAAGGTCTCGCAGCTCGCCAGAGACGCGGGTCATCGTGGCACGGTCGGCGTCACGAATGGCGCGCTCGCCGTCTGCAAGAAGCTGGTCGGCGCGCGGCTTGACGGCCGGGTCAGCCGCCACGGCAAGGACGTCGGCATGCGCCTGACGTATGGCACGAGGCAAAGTGTCGGTCAGCTCGGTGCGCGTGGCTGTTTCGGCCTGCTGCGCCGGGCGGATGCTCGTGACGTAGTGGTAGGCGCCGACTGCGAGCATCAGCGCCGCCAGGATTGCAACCGGCTTGCCGTATCGGTCGCGGGTCGACCAAAGTGTCAGCAAGCGCCGCTTCATGCCGGGCGGCGGCGGCGCGTACGTAAAGCGGCTTTCCTTCAGGGCTTTGACGCCCTCGGCCAAGACGTGCTCCGGAACGTCGATGCCCTGCTGGCGGTAGATTTCCTTCAAGCGTCCGATCAGATCGGCTTCGCGGCCGGCCTCATTCAACTCGCGGCGCACCAAATCCTCGCGATGACGCATGGTGTCGACAACGTCCATGGCGATCATGACGTCGTCGAGACTAGCGGACTTGGCGGGCGGCGCGGCGGCCTCGGTGGCCATGATGGATCGTTACTCGGCGGCAGAAGTGACCATAGAGACGACTTGCGGCACATCCCGACGTCGAGCCGGGATGCGCCGGCATGGGGCGAGATTGCGCGGTGTCAGCCTGGTCCCGGCAACGCCGGTAGGGATGCTGCTTCAGCCGAGAGACGTGCAATCCGCTTCTTGCCGGCTTCGACCGCTTCCCTGATCTCCGCGGAATTCTGGGTCGAGAGCTTGCGCATCTCGGCAATCGTTTCGATCGAACGCTCCTGGAACGAGACGACGCTGTCGATCAGCTTCTTGACGGCGTCCGAGCGAATGGTGGGGCCGTAACCGCTCTTGATTGCCGCGTCCTGGACCTTGCCGCCGACTTCCGACAGCGTTTCCAGCGACTGCGATACGCCCTCCTTCATGGCGTCGAGTGTCTTGGTCGACTCGTGCAAGCCGAACATCCCGGTGAACGAGGCCTTCAGCGCGGTCAGGACGCTGTCGTTCGTCGAGAAGAACGAGACGGCTTGCGAATAGACACGCTCTTTCGCCGACGTCGTCTGCATCAGGCGCGCCATGACGACTTCGGTGGTGTTGTAGGAGATGGTCAGATTGTCGGAGAGATCCTTCGAGATCTGGAAGCGCTTGTCCTCTTCCTGCACGCGCCGCAGATGCTCGTCGCGAACGAGTTCCAGCTTGGCGCGTTCGGCCGGTTCGGTGCCATTGAAACTCGCGACCACGTCCGACGCCTTTGCCAATTCCTGTTTGGCGGCTTCGAGGCGCGCCGTCGCCGTCTTCAAGACTTCAAGCGCCATGACTTCGGCATGCTTCAAGGCGCCGCGGTAGTCGCGGTACGCGTCGAGAATCTTGGCCTCGCGCTCAATCTGGTTCTTGGTTTCCTTGCTGACGTCGACGTAGATTTTCCGGATTGCATCGAAGCGATCGGCGATATCACCGCGTACGATCTTCATCCAGATGTTCGAGCCGCGCTCGAGCGGACCGATCTTGCCGTCTTCGACTTGGTCCACGAGACGCTTTGAGTCGTCGCGGATCGAATTGAACCCTTCTGTAATCGCTTGGTAGCGCTGGCCTATTTCCATCTTGGCCGTCTGCTCGCGGACCACTTCGTTGAACACGTCGGCCTGAGCGAGGGTGCGCGCGATGAGCGTGATCTTGTCCTTGTCGAGGTCGGCGATTTTTTCGAGCAGGGCATTAATCGGGGCAGGATCGACCTTCGTCGGCATCAGGCCCATGTCTCGCAGGGCGTTCGATGCCTTGTCGAGGTACTGCATCGGGGTTTTTGTCGTGACGGCGGCCATGGCGGGGGCTCCACAAGCTGGTGTGGGCGAAACGTGCGCCTTCCAGCCGGTCATTTCAAGGCGGTGGATAAGAGCATTGTTTATTTTCAGCCGGCGGACGACCCCGCCAAAGACGACAAATGCATGCAAGCGCTCGACGCCTGCATGCATTGCGATGTCCAGACGCCAGGATTATTTCACTGCCGTGACTTGGATTTCGACCAGCATCTTCGGATCGGCGAGCTTCGCCTCGATGCAGGCGCGTACCGGCTGGTTGCCGTCGGCCCACGGGATCCAGACTTCGTTCATGCCATCGCGCCAGCGAATGTCGGGAACCCAGATCGTCGCCGAAACCACTTTCGACTTGTCGGTACCGCACAATTTCAGGAGGCGGTCGATCTCGTCGAGGACTTCCTTGGTCTGGCCCTTGATGTCCTTGCTCGTATCCTTCGGCGTGATGCCGGCGAGGAACGCGAAGCCGTTGGCTTCGACGGCGCTCGATAGAATTTTATTAGATTCGTGGCGTTTGATGGTCATGAGGACCTCCGGTTGGAATTCGATGACGGTGGTCGTTTAGCACGGCTGCGACGGCCCCGCTAACCGCTTGCGGCATGGTCAGGTTGCGCCGCGCGTGCCACGTGGGTAGAGCCTCGTCCAGTGGCCCATCTTGCGGCCGTCGCGGACCTCGCCCTTGCCGTAAATGTGCAATGCCACATCGGGGTCAGCGGCAAGGTCGCGCCACGCATTAACCTCATCGCCGATCAGGTTGCACATCTCGGCGTCGGAATGGCGTTCGGCATCGCCGAGCGGCCAATCGGCTACGGCGCGGATATGGTTCTCGAACTGGCTCACCTGGCACGCATCGATCGTCCAGTGGCCGGAGTTGTGGACGCGCGGGGCGATCTCGTTGACGAGTAGACGCTCAGCGGCTGGCACATTCGGGCCGAGGTCGAACAACTCGACCGCAAGGACTCCGACGTAGTCGAGTGCATTGGCGATACGCGTCGCCATATCGTACGCCCGATCGGCGACGCCGGGATCGAGCGGGGCCGGAACGACTGAGCGGCGCAGGATGCCGCCACCGTGCGTGTTCTGCGGAATGTCGTAGTGGCGCACGGTGCCGTCGGCGGCGCGAACGCAGATCACCGATAGCTCCTGCGCGAACGCGAGACGCTTTTCGAGAACTGCCGGTGCGCCGCGAAGATCCTTGAACGCTTTGGCAGCCGCTGCCGCGTCATCGTCTGCGAGGCTGACCTGCCCCTTGCCGTCGTAGCCGAGACGGCGAGTCTTGAGAATGCAAGCGCCGCCAAGGGACGCCACCGCTGGCGCGATCTCATCTGCTTTATCGATGGCGTGAAACGGTGCGACGCCGAGGCCGATGTCGCGAATGAATGTCTTTTCGGCGACGCGATCCTGCGAGACAGCCAGCGCCCTCGGTCCCGGACGGACGGTCGCGTATTTTGCAAGTTCGGCTGCCGTCGCATCCGGTACATTCTCGAACTCGTAGGTCACGACATCCACGGCGCGCGCAAAGGCATCGAGCGCGGCATAATCGTTGTAAGGTGCGATCGTCGTCGCCGACGCAACGTCCGAAGCAGAGCCAGGGCCATCGGCATAGATGTGCGTCTTGAGACCGAGGCGGCTCGCGGCAGTGGAGAGCATGCGTGCGAGCTGACCGCTGCCGAGGATACCGATCGTCGAGCCGGGCGGAAGCGGCCCGCGAATCTTGGGGCGCTTTGCCATCACACCGCCTCGGGCTTCGGAGCTTCCGGCACGGAAGCAGCTTGCTCGGCGCGCATGATCTCGAGCTTCTCGGCGAGTGCGGCGTCATCGATCGCAAGAATCTGAGCCGCGAGGAGACCCGCATTCGTCGCGCCGGCTTCGCCGATGGCGAGGGTGCCGACCGGAATGCCGGCCGGCATCTGGACGATGGAGAGCAGACTGTCCTGGCCAGACAATGCCTTCGACTGCACGGGCACACCGAGCACGGGAAGCGTGGTCATGGCGGCCGTCATGCCGGGGAGATGGGCTGCGCCGCCGGCCCCGGCGATGATGACCTTGAGGCCGCGGCCGCGCGCTGATTTCGCATAGTCATAGAGGCGATCGGGCGTGCGATGGGCGGAGACGACCTTCGACTCGTGCGGCACGCCGAGTTTTTCGAGGACATCGGCCGCTTTCTTCATGGTCGGCCAGTCGGACAGCGACCCCATGATGATGCCGACGAGCGGCGTGGCGGTGGATTTGGCGGCAGCCATGGAGAGCCCAAAATGAAAAGGGCGCCGAGACGAGGCGCCCTAATTGCATTATGCGAAGTGGGCGCTAGGTGCAAGTTGTTCGCCATTTGTATGCACCAACACACTTGGTGGTTCGCATCGGTTTGTGGTCAATACCGATGCTCACTGACTATAGGCCCGGGATGATCGACAAGCTGGAACTACTTCTGCACCTGTCGCGAGAGCGTCACTTTGGCAAGGCGGCACAGGCCGCCGGAGTGGCGCAGCCCACGCTGTCGTCGGCTCTCAAGAGCCTCGAAGACCAGCTCGGTGTCGTGATCGTCGAGCGGGGCTCGCGCTTTCGCGGCTTCACGCCCGAGGGTGAGCGTGTGCTCGCGTGGGCCCGCCAGCTGACTGGGGATGTGCGGGCGATGAAGCAGGAGCTGCGGGCCGTCAAGCGGGATCTCGCTGGGGAACTGCGGATCGGTGTCATACCTACCGCGCTTCCGGCGGTGACCGAGCTGACGGTGCCGTTTCGCGCAGCTCACAAGGATGTCCACGTCAAGGTCTCGTCTCTGACATCAAACCAAATCTTGGAAGGACTTGGTGATCTCGATCTCGATGTCGGCATCTCGTACCTCAACTCAGAACCTCTTGGCCGGTTCAAAGGCGTGCCTCTTTACGAGGAGCGGTACGCTCTGCTCGTTCCGCCGGATGGTCCGTTCGAGGGGCGGGAGACCGTCACTTGGCAAGAGGCGGGACGTCTTCCCCTGTGCCAGCTGTCCGGTGACATGCAGAACCGCCGCTTGATCGATCGGCACCTAAGGGATGCTGGTGCAGAGCCTCAGTGCACCGTCGAATCCAACTCGATGCTGATCCTCTACGCGCACGTCCGGACGGGCGGATGGGCCAGCATTATTCCTGTGCGGTTTGCCGAGGAATTCAAACGACCGGGACGGCTGCTGGCCATCCCCCTCGTCGAGCCTGATGTTCGCCACAGCATCGGTTTGATCCTCCCCGGCAGGGAGACGCAAACGCCGCTTGTCGCAAGCTTCGTGAAGACGGCCCAAAGGGCCTTCCAACGCGAGAGACCGCTCCAGAAATCGTTGTGAAGCGCCGGTTCGATTACGAAACGCAATTGATTGACGGAAACGCCGTATTGATCGGTTCGAACCTATCAATCACAGCTCCTCCATGCTTGGAGGCAAACATGGATGACCGCGTCCTCAAACCCGTAACGACTTGTTTTGAAGAGACGTGGCCTCAGTACGCGTGGGCGCCGCTCGTCGGGTGGATTTTGTCCCTACCAGCACGGCCTGGAGCCACGCGCCGGCAACCTGCGCCGCTTGAGTTTGGACCAGCCGAGCTCAACCGGTTGGCGACTTCTTCGCGATCAGCTGGCTCTGCACACCGCGGCCGAGGAGAGGACGACGGGAAGACAGCACGCCTTTGTTGACGCCGGCCCAGCCGATTTCACCTGACAGGCGGCCGTACTCGATCTTCGGGCAGCGGTTCATGATGACGCGGAGGCCGGCGCCTTCGGCCTCGTCGGCTGCCTGCTGGTTGAAGACGGTCAGCTGCATCCAGATCACTTTGATGCCGAGCTTGTCCTTCAGGCGGAGCGCCTCTCGGGTGACTTCGAGCGCGGCGTCGGAGCTACGGAAGATATCGACCATGTCGGTCGGCTGGTCGAGATCGGCGAGGGACGCGACAACTTTCTGGCCGAGGAGTTCTTGCCCTGCGAGGCCCGGATTGATCGGCACGACCGCATAGCCCTTCGCGAGCATGTACTTCAGCACGAAGTAGCTCGGACGGCTGGTATTGGCCGACGCGCCAACGAGTGCAATCGACTTCACGTCGGAAAGCACGCCCGCGATGTACGCGTCTTCGTAGCGATCGTGCTGCATGATCGGAGCGGTCTCTCTCTTCAGGCCATGTTCTCTTCAGGCCAAATTCTCTTTAGGCCATGTTCCGGCGCATCAATCCGACCAAGACTACAAACACGGCGGCGGCAATAAGCAAGCGGCGCTTCCATGTGTCGTATGTGCTCGGCTCGGCGGCTTCCTTCATGCGGGCGGAAGCGCGCGCCGCCTGCTTGACTTCACTACCGGGATAATCGCCGACGCGCATCGAGGCAAGTTCGCGATCGGCAAAGTGCGGGACGAAGCCCAGCGCAGCGATGTCGCGGCGGGCCGCATCGATGCGCGGCGTGTCGTCGAGATACTCGACAGCGAGGATGGGTTTGCGTTCGGCTGCCACCAGCTTCAGGAGTGCACTGTTCTTGGCGATGATCGCGGGATCGTTCGGCTTGCCGGATTCCTTTTCGCCGTAGAGCAGGTCTTCCTTGCCGATGCCATCGATGATGCGGCGGTAAGAAGGCTCGCTCAGTAAAGGCTCTGCATTCTGCGGAAAGACGAGGAAGCCCGGGGTTATGCTGCGTGCCTTCGCCGCGATTTTTCCGACGAAGTCGATCATGTCGGCGCGCGCGGTCGGCCGATCAGCCGCGATCTTCTCGAAGGCACTGTCTACTTTATCGAGCCATACACCGTCGAAGCCGAGCTTCAACAGACGATCGAGATAGCCGCTGTCGCCGAGAATGATCTTCTGCCATTCCGGGTCCCAGTAGCGGACGGCGTAGTTGCCTTTCCAGTCGCCGTTCTGCGGGCCGCACCAACTTGGCTTTGTGAAGACGTTCGGGATGATCCAAAGATCGTTCCACCAGGGGTTCCAATACCAGCGATAGTTCTCAGCCTCGCCGATCGACATGTAGGCGAGGACGACGCGGCGAGACCCGTCAGGCTTGAATTTCATCCGTTGTAGATCGGCAGCGGTGAGCGACGTCTGGTCGGTGCCGTCGCGGGTGTAGTCGATGACGATCGCGTCATAGGGCACCTTCGCGAGCTTCGCGGGGTCGATGTTCTGGAGTTGATATCCCCATGAGCGGATCGCTGTCTGCTGGGCGATGGCCGGTGCCAGCTGGAAAACCATAACGGCGAGCGCGAGAACGGCGCGGCGAAGGGTGATCATGTGGCCATCCGAGGGCATCAGGGCAGCTTGATCCGTCCCTCCTCGTCGAGCGGAGCAAACGGGTTGTACGCCACCTCCCACAGGTGGCCGTCAGGATCGGCAAAATAGCCGGAGTAGCCGCCCCAAAACACCTTCTCGGGCTGTTTCTTCAGGGTTGCTCCACAGGCAAGCGCATGAGCGACGGCCGCGTCGACGTCGGCTTTGCTGCGGCAATTGTACGCCAGCGTGACGCCCGAGAAACCAGGCGCGGAATTGTCGACGTGGGCGTCTTCGGCGAGCGATGCGCGGGAGAACAGCGCCAGGGCCGATCCGCCGATCTGGAAAAATGCAATGGTCGGCTGAGAGGATGACGACGCCACAAAACCGAGCGCCTCGTAGAAGCGGCGCGCGGCTGCTACGTCGGCCACGCCGAGAGTGATGAGCGATACGCGTGGTTCGAACATGCGAGGCGTCCTCAATTCACATCGACGTACTCAGCGTTCCAGCAGACGCGGCGCGTCGTCCGGTCCTTGACGAGACACGTGCGCCGCTGGTTCCAGTCGGCTTCACGCAAGATGCCCGCCGGAAGCGTGAGCGCGAGCTTGCCGGCAGGCGACCATCGCAGCGGCAAGTCTGCCGGCGCCAAGTCCGATAGCAGCACTTGCATGCCGCCGGGGTCGCCGTAGCGGACCGAACCGACAGCCGGAAGATCACTGTCAGCTACATACACCGCCGTCATCTGCGCGGTCGAACTTGCATGAAGATAGCTGTAGACGACCGCCGCCTTGCCGGCTTGCCCATCGAGGCGAACGGCGGTGAAGCGATCGAGCGTATCGCCTTGCTTCGACGGGGAGAACCAGAGCCACCCGAGCGACGACACCGAATCGATGATTACATAGAGGCAGACGAGCATGACGCCGCGGATCGGCCAGCTCGCGCTTTTCCATGCGCGGATCACGTGTCGGTCCAGTGCGCAGGACGTTTCTCGATGAATGCACAGATGCCCTCTTCAGCATCGCGCGCGAGCATGTTGCGGACCATGACCGCGGCCGACTCGGCATAGGCATCGGCGAGCGGCATTTCCAGCTGTCGGTAGAAGGCTTCCTTGCCGATGGAGACCGTCAGCGACGATTTCGAGGCGATCTTTTCTGCCATGGCGAGTGCCTCGCCGATTTCCTCACCTGCGGGAACAACACGGTTGACGAGGCCGTAGGCGGCTGCGTCCCTCGCATCGAGCATTTCACCGAGCAACAGCATCTCCATCGCATGCTTGCGCGAGACGTTGCGCGACAGTGCGACCATCGGCGTGGAACAGAAGAGACCGATATTGACGCCGGGGGTCGAGAAGCGTGCCGTGCTTGCGGCAACGGCGAGATCACACGTCGCGACGAGTTGGCATCCAGCCGCGGAGGCCACACCAGAAACCGCGGCAATTACCGGCTTCGGGCAAGCGACGATCGCCTGCATCATGGCAGCGCAACGCTGCATAATGTCGTTGAAGTAGGCGCGGCCTCGATCAGGGTCGCCACGGCGCGCGGTCAGCTCTTTAAGATCGTGGCCGGCCGAGAACGCCGGGCCATTCGCCGCGAGCACGACCACGCGCACGGTCGCATCGTGGGATGCCCTATCGATTGCCTCAGTCAACGCGGCGATCATCGCTTCCGACAAGGCGTTGCGTGCAGCCGGACGGTTCATCGTCAGCAGGAGCACGCCGGTGCGCGGGTGCTCGCTCAGCAGGATCTTGTCGCTCACGGGTGCGGGCCCCAAGCCGACGGCAGCAATAGTTTCACTTCCTGGCTCATGACGAGCGGACGGAACTGTACCGCAAACTTCATGAATTCGGCATCGCCGAACACGCCCGCCCAATGACGGCGGCGATCGGCGTCGTCCTCGAACTTCCACATGTGGACGAGCTGATTGATCGTACCGACGTCACTGACGAAGTAACCGACGAGACGTTTGGCGTGGCCACCCTTTTCCAGCGCGGGGTAACCGATCTCGGTGTAGAGCTTCGCCGCTTCGGCCATTTTGCCGACGTAGAGCGTGTAGGTCCGCAGTTCATAGAGCGCCATGCAGCTGCCTCCTCGTGACGAATTTTCCGCATCTTACCGCGCGGCGGGCGTTCGACAAGAAAATGGCGCGGCCTTTCGACCGCGCCGTGATCTCGCGCAGGCGATCGTCACTGCAGCACCGCGTCGATCTTCTCGCGGAATTTCTTCACGAGCTCGATGTTCTCTGGGAACTGAATAGGCTGCGTCACCTTGAGCGCTTCAGCGAGTTCTTCGAGCATCTGCTTCTTGTCCTTCTCGGACAAGGAGGTGGACGCTTTCACGTCCTCGATTTCCTTCTTGATCGACTCGGTGGGATCAGTGAAGGCACCGGTCTGCGGGTCGATGCCGGCCATCACCATCGAAATGTTCGCGGCGACGTCGTCGTACTGAGCGAAGTCCTTGAACCCGTGCGTCTTCGCGATGGTGTCGAGCTCGGACTGGATCTTGGGGTCGGGCTTATCCGACGCGGCGCCTTGCATCTTTTCTGCGATCTTCGCCATATCCTTTTGGGCCGCGATGAAGCCTTCGATCCATTTCTCTTCGAGCTTGATCTGAGGGATGACGTCTGAAGCTGAGGCAGAGCCAAACCCACCTACGGCGGCTGCAAGGGCCGTCATAGTGGCAATGGCCATTGCCATCAGATGTGAGCGAATGCGAATACCGCGGATCATCCGAATCATCTCCATTGCGCTTGATGCGCAGAGTCTTACGGGTAGCGACTACTCATGCCAAATGACAAAACTACGGCGGCAGCGGCTGGTTCACGTCTATCAGCAACGGAAATCGACCGGCTGATCGATACCCACTTTCCCGAAATACACTTCGGCGGGAAGACCCTGTTCGTCGAGGACATAACGGCGCAAGGCGCGCGCGTCCGTCTCAAGGGACACCCACGGCATCTCAGGCCTGGCGGAACCGTTTCCGGGCCCGCCATGTTCGCGCTTGCAGACTTGGCGGTCTATGCCGCGATCCTCTCCCGAATCGGCGAAGCCGGGTTGCAGGCCGTGACCGCGAACATGGCTTTGAACTTTTTGAAGCGACCGGAACCGGGCGACATCGTCGCTGATACCGAGTTGCTCGCCTTTGGGTCACGGCTGATCGTCGCCGAAGTCCGTCTCAAGGCCGCGGCAACCTCTGCCCTCGTCGCCGTCGCGACGGCTACCTATGCGCTCCCAAAACAGAGGTAATATAAAGCCGCATATGCGGTATTATCGAACCCGATCTTTTATGCTATTGATTTTGAATGATTTTTTCATCTTGCGACGCTTCTGAAAGACTTTGACGCGCGAAAATCAATGCATTAGAAGTGCGGTCGATCGGAAGCGGCGAAGTCCTCGCGGCGCGGCGGATGATCCCGTCATTGCCATCCGAACCACCCAAAGGAAGACAACAATGAGCACCTATTTCGCCAAGGTCGGCGAAGTGGAGAAGAAGTGGGTCATCATCGACGCCAGCGGTCTGGTCGTCGGTCGTCTCGCCTCCATTATCGCCATGCGCCTCAAAGGCAAGCATAAGCCGGCCTACACGCCCCACGTCGACTGCGGCGACAACGTCATCGTCATCAATGCGGCGAAGATCGTGTTCACCGGCAAGAAGTACGACGACAAGACCTACTACTGGCACACCGGCCATCCGGGCGGCGTGAAAGAGCGCAGTCCGCGCCAGATTCTCGAAGGCAAGTTTCCGGAGCGCGTGGTCGAAAAAGCCGTCGAGCGCATGTTAGCTCGCGGTCCGCTCGGCCGTAAACTCATGAGCAATCTCAAGGTTTATGCCGGCGACAAGCATCCGCACGACGCCCAGCAGCCTGCCTCTCTCGACGTCAAGTCGATGAGCCGTAAGAACGTGAGGGATTGAGCCCAATGGCAACCGAAACCAAAACCCTCTCGGATCTCGCGAGCTTGGCGGGCAGCACTGCCGACGCCGCTACGTCGAGCGCTCCTGTCTACACGCAGAAACTCGACAAGCTTGGCCGTGCCTATGCGACGGGCAAGCGCAAGGACGCGGTTGCCCGCGTCTGGATCAAGCGCGGCAAGGGCGTGATCACCATCAACGCGAAGGACTACACGAAGTATTTCGCGCGCCCCGTCCTTCAGATGCTGCTCCAACAGCCGATCAAGATCGTCGCTCGCGAAGGCCAGTACGACATCAACGTCACCGTCAAGGGCGGCGGCTTGTCTGGCCAAGCCGGCGCGGTTCGCCACGGCATCTCGAAGGCCCTGACGTACTTCGAGCCGGATCTGCGTCCACCGCTCAAGAAGGGCGGCTTCCTGACGCGCGACAGCCGTACCGTCGAGCGTAAGAAGTTCGGTAAGATGAAGGCTCGCCGCAGCTACCAGTTCTCGAAGCGCTAAGCCCGAACTGGTTCATCGACATGGAGGCCGGTCCCGATTTGCTCGGGCCGGCCTTTTTGCTTTGCGCGAGCATCAAATTTGATCGGAAATCCCGAACGAACAAAATAAGCGATCACGTCCTCTTGATGTGCTGCCGGAGGCTTCCAACTTAGATCAGGTTGGGCACTTAAGGGGGATCCGGATCGACGATGATGGAATGGCTATCACTTAATGGCGTAGCGCTGCTGAACGTCATCCTGATCGACGTGGTTCTTGCTGGCGACAACGCGATCATCGTCGGTCTCGCAGCATCTCAAGTCGTGCCCGAACTGCGCAAGCGCGTCATCTTCTGGGGCATCATGGGCGCAGTGGTCCTGCGCATCGCGTTTGCTGGCGTCACCACACAGCTATTGGCCATTACCGGTCTGCTATTCGCCGGCGGTATCCTTCTCTTGTACGTCTGCTGGAAGATGTACCGGCAGATCCGCGAGGGCTCTCACAGCCCCGAGGAGTATAGCGAAGAGGCGCTCGCCAAGGCCGGCGCGCCGAAAAATCCGATGAGCTTCGGGGCGGCTGTTTGGAACATCATTCTGGCCGACGTGACGATGTCGCTGGATAACGTCTTGGCGGTGGCGGGCGCGGCAAAGGGCTCCCCAGCGGTTCTGATCATTGGCTTGGCCGTCGCGGTCGTGCTCATGGCCGTCGCGTCCAACTACATTGCCGGCCTTCTGGCGAAGTATCCCTGGGTCACCTGGATCGGATTGCTGATCATCCTCTATGTCGCCATCTCGATGATGTGGGACGGCTGGCATCAGATCGAACGGGTCTATCCGACCCTATGGTCGGGCCAGGAAATTCTCCGCGCCATCCAAGGGAAGCTATAGCGAACTGCTATAGGTCCATTTGGGCTCGATAATTTACCAACGTTGGGGCGCGACGACAGAGCGCCTGGACGGTTACGGCGGGGAGGTGCTACTTCCCGCCCCGGTGAGTTTACGGCCTGGGTCGCGACGGCTTTTTCAACCGTTTTTCCTGTAGTTGCGATCCGTCAATGCCCGTGCGCATCCGACATGCGCGAGTGCATTGGTGCCACCGCCCGGAGATTCGGTCATGACCGCAATGACGACGACACCTGCCCACGCCGAGGGATTGGGCGAGCAGGATAGCATCTGGTTCAAGCTTTCCGCGCTGCAGCGCGGTGATGCGCCAAACCCGATGATCACGCTGATGCAGCTCGCCGAGCGCTACGGCGGCGTCATTCCGGTCAACATGGGAAATCAGCGGGTCGTGTTTTTGACGGAGCCGGACCATTTCAAACGGGTCCTGGTCACCAAGGTCGACGACTACATCAAATACTTCGATGGACTGCGCCCCGTCTTCGGCAAGGCGATGATCACCCACGATGGCGCGCTCTGGCAGAAGATCCGCATGCCGCAGCAGCCGGCGTTTCATCCGGATGCGTTCGGCGACTATATCCCCTACTTCCTGACCGCCATCCGTTCGAAAATGAAAATCTGGGAAGACCTCGCGAAGACCGGCGAGAGCTTCGAGATGGTCGAGCAGACGTGGACGCTCGCCGCCGACATGATCTGCAAGGCGCTGTTCGATCGCGATATGCCGTTCAATCCGCACGTCGTGTTCAAGGCGGTGAAGACATATACCGACGTCACGAACCACAAACAGGTGCGCCTGAAGAAGTTGTCGGGCGAGGAATTCGAGCTCGGCGAAGAAGACACCGCCAAGGCAATGGAAGCTTGGGCTGCCGTGCCGCCGGCTGTCATTGCGGCGGATCCGCGCGAACATCGCGAGCGGACGCTGCTGAAGATGATCCAGGCGGCCGTCGCAGACCCGTCGATCCCGGAGTTCGACGAGCAGCAGGCCATCGACGAATTGAAGCAGTATCTCTGGGCCGGCACCGAGACGACGGCGCTGACGCTCGCCTGGGCGCTTTATCAAATGTCCAAGTCGCCCGAAATGGCCGAGCGTATCCGCGCGGAAGGTGAGCAGGTCTATGGCGACCGCGAACCGACGGCGGCAGACTATGGCGCCATGGTCTACACGCGTGCCGTGATCCAGGAGACGATGCGGATGTATCCGCCGATCTGGGGTCTCATCCGCGTTGCCGACAAGCCGGATGAAATCGGCGGCAAAGAGATCAAGGTCGGCGATCGCATCGTGCTGTTCGCGTACGGGACACATCACAGCTCGAAGTATTGGGAAGAGCCGGAAACGTTCAAGCCTGAGCGCTTCATGGGCGAGGCCGCCAAGAAGCGGAAGCCGTACACTTACATCCCTCTCGGCGGCGGCAAGCGGAGCTGCATCGGCGGCGCGATGAGCCAGGTCGAGAACACGCTGGCGCTGTCGTTCCTGCTGCGGCGCTTCCGTCTCGAATACGTCGGTACCGAGCCGCCGGGCATCAATGCGACCGTGACGCTCACGCCGCGCGGCGGGCTGCACTTCAAGGTTCACGAGCTCGACAAGTAATCTTCGTTCGGAACTGCTGCGGGATTTGAGGCGGATGCGAGAGCGTCCGCCTTGTTCGTCAGCGGCGCGGGATCTGCTGCGTCTGCCAGAAGTCTTCGCCAGCGTCGCGGGCGGCCCTGACACAATCGCCTGTGCAGGGAATCCATGTGCCGTTCGGCAACTCGATTTCCTTGAAGACGACGCCGGCGATACGAACGTCACGTGTGCGCATGGTTTGCGCGGCCCCGCCAGGACGGCTGCTTTCGACTCGTGCCGTTCCTGTCGCAACGATCTCGCGCGGGTTGTCCCGCTGATACGCGAGGGCAACGGCCAGCACGGCCAGAACGAGCGCGATCATCGCCAGCGGGATCAATCGGCGGCGCATCAGCCGACCTCGACGATCAGATCATTGCGGAAGCCGGTCTGCTCGCGCGGCACATAGCCCCGCGGGTTGTTGACGACGCGGCATTTTTTCAAGTGGTAGTCGAAGCCAGCATGGGTGTGGCCGTGTATCCAGGCGTCGGCCTGCTCGACGAGGTGGTCGAGGTTCGATGCGAAGGCTGGCGTGATGCGATTGGCGCGGAAACGCGGAGCAACGCTTTGCTCGGTCGGGACGTGGTGTGTCACGACGACCGTCGGCCCTGGGAAAGATGTCTGCAGCTCGGTGGTCAGCCAAGCGCGGCTGGCCATGTGGTCCGCGCGGGCGTCGTAGGGTGTCCAGCTGCGGCCGCCATTCGAGATCGTCACGTGGTCCGAGAGAAACTTGCCCGCATCGCGCATCGCCTGATCGGCATCGCCATAGAGCGCGTAGTCGGTCCAGAGCGTGCACCCGAGTATCCGGGTGTTGGCGATCACCAGGTGGTCACGTTCGAGAATGTGGATGTTATGGTGCTTTGCCGCTGCGATCCGGCCGGCCGCCAGTTCCTCGATGCGGTCATGGCCGTAGAACTCGTGATTGCCGGCGACGTAAACGACAGGCACGGCATTCAACCGATGTGCGGCGATCCATTCGACGCCTGCCGCCATGCCCTCGACGATATCTCCCGCGATCACGACGGCGTCGTGCGCGGGCCGGGGATTGGGCAATGTAAAGGGAACCGATCGGTTGATGTCGACGTGCAGGTCCGACATCACCCAAAGCCGCAGCGTCACGGGACACTCTTGTTTGGCCGTGCTTCTCCCGGGAAACGCGCTAAGCGGATCCCGGCAGCACTCAGCGCTGGTTCGAGAGCTTTTCGATCATCGTCTGCATGGCAGCGAGCTGGGCTCGCATCATTGCCAGCTCGTCATTGCGATCGAGTGCCGGCTTCTGCTCGCCTGAAGGCGCGGCTGCGGGAGCCGCGGGGCGAGGCGTTTCGGCCGCCTTTGGCGGGGTGGCGGATGGCGATGCGGGCTGAGACGGCGCCGGTCCGTTGCCGCTGGCGGCAAACGGATTGAACATGCCCATCGCATGCTGCATCGCCTGCTCGAACATGGCGACGTTCTTGCGGGCCTGATCCTGGAACGCCTCGAAGGCGCCCGCTGGCGTCAACGCGCCGCCGAATTGCGCAGGCGTGAAAGCACCACCGAATTGCTTGGCGATGCGCTCCTGCTCCTTGGCGAAACTCTGCAGTGAAAATTGGAGATAGCTCGGCACCATCTTCTGCATGTTGCCGCCATAGAAGCGGATCAACTGCTGGAGAAACGGGATCGGCAGCATCGTCTCGCCACCGCCCATGCGGCTTTCCTGCTCGACGATGATTTGGGTGAGAACCGCGTGCGTCAGGTCGTCGCCGGTTTTGGCATCGTAGACGACGAAGTCGCGTTCGCCGCGGACCATGGCGGCCAAGTCGTCCAACGTGACGTAGGTGCTGGTCTCGGTATTGTAGAGACGGCGGTTCGCATACTTCTTGATGACGACCGGCTCTGACCTCTCGCGGGAGCTGCCTTCGGCTTTTTTGGTATTTTCAAGCATGCGGCACTCGCGGGTTGACAACGGATTTGCTGCAGTGCCTACAAAAGTAGCATAGGATTGATGCAATGCACTAGGGTTTTTCGCGTGCATTGCGATGGCCGCGTGCCTGCATCAGTCCTTTGGACGGGTGTATTTGCCTCCAAGAGGCGGCTAGAGCTATCTTGCATCGCACACGATATGACCTGTTCCCGACTTCGAGCCAACGCTGCTGGAGCTTACCCATGAGCGACCAAACGACCATTGTCATCGCCGCCGCCGCCCGCACGCCGGTCGGCTCTTTCAACGGAGCCCTTGCTTCGGTGCCCGCCCACGAACTCGGCAAGGTGGCGATCAAAGAGGCGATCAAGCGCGCCAAGATCGAGCCCAAAGACGTCAACGAAGTGATCATGGGCCAGATCCTTGCTGCAGGCGCCGGCCAGAACCCGGCCCGTCAGGCCGCCATCAATGCCGGCATTCCGGTCGAAGCTCCGGCCTGGGGCATGAACCAGCTCTGCGGCTCTGGCCTGCGTGCAGTCGCGCTCGGCGCCCAGCAGATCCTCGATGGCTCGTCGCAAATCGTCGTCGCCGGCGGCCAGGAGAGCATGAGCCAGGCGCCGCACGTCATGCATCTGCGCGATGGCACCAAGATGGGTGACACGAAGCTCATCGACACGATGCTGCGCGATGGTCTGATGGATGCGTTCCACGGCTACCACATGGGTACGACGGCCGAGAACGTCGCCAAGCAGAACCAGATCACGCGTGACGAGCAGGACAAGTTCGCCGTCGCTTCTCAGAACAAGGCCGAGGCCGCGAAGAAGGCCGGCAAGTTCAAGGACGAAATCGCGCCGGTGACGATCAAGACGCGCAAGGGCGAGGTTGTCGTTGCCGAGGACGAGTACATCAAGGACGGTGTAACGATCGACAGCGTTTCGAAGCTGAAGCCGGCGTTCGACCCGAAGGAGGGTTCCGTGACGGCCGCCAACGCCTCGGGCATCAACGACGGTGCGGCAGCGATCGTCCTGATGACGGCGGCAGAGGCGAAGAAGCGCGGTATCAAGCCGCTCGCGACCATCAAGTCGTGGGCGCATGCCGGTGTCGATCCGTCGATCATGGGCATCGGTCCGGTGCCTGCGTCGCGCAAGGCACTCGAGAAGGCTGGATGGACGGTGAAGGATCTCGATCTCATCGAGGCCAACGAGGCGTTCGCCGCTCAGGCTTGCGCGGTCAACAAACAGCTCGGCTGGGACACATCGAAGGTCAACGTCAACGGCGGCGCGATCGCCATCGGTCACCCGATCGGCGCATCCGGCGCCCGCGTTCTCACGACGCTGCTCTATGAAATGCAGCGCCGCGACGCGAAGAAGGGTCTCGTGACGCTGTGCATCGGCGGTGGCATGGGCGTCGCCATGTGCGTCGAGCGGGCGTAAGTACCGAAAGGCACTATTGCGAATTGAGATGGGCGAAGTGATGCTTCGCCCATCTGCATTTGTTAGGTCGGCTTGTGATGAGCCACGAGATTGAAACGATTGGTCCGCTTGAGGGGCTGTCAGGCCAGCTTTACGGCTATCTGATGGAGAATCCGAGCACAGGCTTACAGCGCGGCCTCTACTTCAATTTGCTCATCAGGTGCGATGCCATTGACTACAATGGCGAGCGCTTCGAACCAGCAGTTCTGATAGACTGGCTAACCTTGCAGGACGTGCGCAAGCGTCATCTCAGCGCATCCTTGGCAAAGCAAGCGGAAGGGTCATTTTACACTGGCGCACACGACGAATTAAACGATTGGTCGCTCGACTTCGAGCTCGACAGGGATGGCTGGCCAGAGAGTGCACATTTCGAATTGGAAGTGAACTATATGGAAAACTACAATGGACACGATCCGCGCTTGCGCGTGAGTGGGGATTCTCCTGTTTCATTCACTGGCATCGGTCTTAGCGCCGACAGCGTAAAGCCAAGCCCGAGAACGTCCGAAGAAGCCCGCTCGCTAATCGCGCCGTTCTATCCATTGATCCGCCAATGGAATTCGCAGTCTGAAGATGTCCATGGTTGTCGCCGGTTCAACTTCGTTCCGAGCCGATTGCGCGTTGCCGACTGATCAACATTGACGCCCCGTAAAAATCGCGGTTCCCTTGACGCAAACGTCAATTCCTGGAGATCCGCATGACCAAAGCCATCCTCGCGCCAGCGGTCGTTCTCGTGTTGTGGTCGCTGCTGATCTTGCTGTGGATGGGGTATGCGCGGTTCAGCGGCGTCAAGACGGTGCCGAAGGAGAAGCTGCGGGAGCTGCCGCGTGTCGGCGGGCGCGGTCAGGACCTGGAAAAGGTATTGCCAAGCCAGACCAACTGGGTGTCTCACAACTACACCCATCTGATGGAGCAGCCGACGCTGTTCTATGCGATCGTGCTGATCCTGGCGGTCACCGGGGCGGGGGCCGGGATCAATCTCACGCTCGCTTGGGGATACACCGTTCTCCGGATCGCCCACAGCTTGTGGCAAATCCTGTCGAACACGATCCCAGTCCGGTTTGGGCTGTTCATTGCCTCGACCGCCTGCCTCATCGCGCTGGCGATCAATGCGCTGATCGTGACGCTATCTTAACGGCATCCCGCTGACGTATTGCGGCCGAGGGGCCAACGCCTATATGCAGGCGTCGGCGGATGACTGCCGCATGCTTCGAAAGGCCTGCCATGACCAAGATCCCCGACGGCATCCAGACGCCTGCCTATGTGCTCGATGTCGCGAAGCTCAAGGCGAACCTCGCGACTGCCGATCGCATCCGGCGCGACGCCGGCTGCAAGATCCTGCTCGCGACCAAGGCGTGGGCGATGCCGGCGGCATTCCCGTTCATGCGCGATCATCTCGACGGCACGACCGCGTCGGGCGAGTACGAAGCGCGGATGGGCTTTGAAGAGTTCGGCAAAGAGGTACACGTTTACGCGCCGGCATATGGGCCGGGCGAGGTCGAGCGTGTAATTGGTTACGCCGACCATATCTATTTCAACTCGCCGGGGCAGATTGCGAAATACCTTCCGCTGGTGAAGAAGGCCGGCAAGAAGGCTGGCATCCGGATCAACCCCGGCTACTCGAACGCGACGCTCGGCGGTGCGCTGTACGATCCTTGCGCGCCTGGTTCGCGGTTCGGGACGACACATGCCGAACTCGACAAGTTGCCTTGGGGCGAGATCGACATCCTGCACACGCACGCACTGTGCGAGAGCCTCAACGACGGGTCGGTGGGTCTCATCGAGCATGTGGCGAAGACGCTTGGGTCCTATGTGCGGCGCGTGAAGGCGGTCAACTTCGGCGGCGGGCATTTCGTCAACAAGCCGGGTTATGACGTTGGCAAGCTGATCGCGGCGATCAAGGCGTTCCGCCAAGAGTTCGGTGTCGAGGTCATTCTCGAGCCCGGCGCGGGCCTCGTGGTCGATACCGGCTGGCTCGTTTCGAGTGTGCTCGACTTGCATTTCAACGAGCGGCCTATCGCGATCCTCGACACGTCAGCGTCGACGCACATGCCCGACGTTCTCGAAGTGCCGTACACGCCTGTTATCATCGGCGCGGGGCCGGCGGGCGCGAAGCCGCACACCTATATCCTCGGCGGCAAGACCTGCATGACCGGCGACGTCATCGGCGAATATTCATTCGACAAGCCTTTGAAGCCGGGCGACCGGCTCGTCTTTACGGACATGATGCAATACTCGTTCGTGAAGAACACGACCTTCAACGGCACGCCGCTTCCCGATCTCGCGATGCTGCACGAGGACGGCCGCTACGAAGTCGTACGCACCTACGGCTACGACGAGTTCCGGCGGCGGTTGGGGTGACCTGATTTCAACGCCGCATGTTCGGTTTCCCGGATGGCCTGATATGCGGTACGCATCGAGGGCAGTCCGGGATCCTGACCGCGTGAAGGCCCCGGACAACGCTCGCAAGGTTTGCTCGCGTTTCCGGGGAACCTCAAAGCAACGATCGGCCGCACGATCCTCGTCGACACGGCGAACCATCCCTGCCATAAGGCGCGTCCCGTTTTGAGCGAGGCGTGCCGTGACTGCTGCAATACCGACCTTCGGCCTCGACTTCGGCACGACGAACACGGTTCTCGCGAGGCCCGGCGGCGACGGCAAAATCGAAGCCGTCCCCTTCCGTCATGACAACAGCGCGTTCACGGCGTTCCGCTCGGTGCTCGCGTTCTGGCAAGAGCCTGGCAATGAAGGTCTTGCGCCGGCGTTCGAGGCGGGCCCTTGGGCCATCCACCGGTTCGTGGCAGAGCCGCTCGACACGCGTTTCCTGCAGTCGTTCAAGACGTTCGCGGCGAGTAAGGCGTTTCAGAATACCTACATCGACCGGCGGCCCTATCAATTCGAGGATCTGCTGGCGGCGTTCTTCGCGCGGTTCCGCTCGCACGCCAACGGGCAACTCGACGCGCTGCCGAAGCGGATCGTGCTTGGACGGCCCGTGACGTTCGCGGGGGCTTCGCCCGATGCGGCGCTCGCGGCGCAACGGTACGAAGCCGCGTTCAAGCGTTTCGGTTTCGAGGAATTCCATCACGTCTACGAACCCGTCGCGGCCGCGTTCTATTTCGCTGAGCGGCTGACGAAGGACGCGACCGTGCTGGTCGCCGATTTCGGCGGCGGCACGAGCGATTTCTCGATCATCCGATTCGAGATCGACAATGGCGCAACCAAGGGCCAGCGCGTGACGGCACATGCGCTTGGACAATCGGGCGTCGGCATCGCGGGCGACACATTCGACTACCGGATCATCGACAATGTCGTCTCGCCGCGGCTCGGCAAAGACACCCAATACAAGAGCTGGGGCAAGATCCTGGATTTCCCGAACCACTACTTCACGAACTTCGCGCGCTGGAACCAACTGTCGATCATGAAGTCGCCGAAGATGCTCGCAGAGTTGCGCGCGCTGCATCGCGAGAGCCTCGCGCCCGACAAGATCCAATCGTTTATCGACTTCGTCGAGGCGGATGTCGGCTATCCGCTTTATCGCGCGGTGTCGGAAACGAAGATGGCACTATCTAGCGCTCAGACGGCACGGCTCACGTTCTCTGCGCGGGGTACGACCATCGACCGGCTCATCAAGCGGGCCGATTTCGAAGCCTGGATCGCTGACGATCTCGAGAGGATTGACGGCGCGGTCGACGACGCGCTGAAGCGATCGGGGATCGGCGATAGCGGCGTCGACAAAGTGTTTCTGACGGGCGGCACGTCGCTCGTCCCTGCTGTGCACGAGATGTTCGCCAAGCGGTTCGGCGAGGTCAAGATCGAGACGGGCGAGCGGCTGCTGTCGATCGCCTACGGTCTTGCCCTGATCGGCCAGCAAGACGACATCACGCCTTGGAGCGTGGCGGACTGATCAGCGCCAGCTCGCACGCTGCAGAGCCACGGCCGAGGCAACGCCGTAGGCGACCATGGCGGCAGCGACGAGCGCGAAGAGTGCGGCGGCGGGCGTATCGGCCGCGGCGAGATATACAGCACCGAGTGCGATGACGGCGAGGCGGATTGACTGCGCGATGACGGCGCCAAGAATTTTGCCGGAGCCTTGAGAGGCGAAGTAAAGGGCCAAGCCCAAGCCATAGAACGCGTAGGCGGGACCGGCGTAGGCGAAGTATGTCGCGGCGGCGGCGAGGACTTGCGGGTCGGCGCTGAACAGGCGGCTCCAGAGGGTGGGAACGATCGCGACCACCACACCTATGATGCCGACACCGGCGGCAGCGACGATACCGGCGGTCCAGGCGACCCGGCGTGCGCGGTCGAACTGCTTTGCGCCGATGGCGGTGCCGACCATCGGCACCGAGGCGACGCCGATGGCGAAGACGATCGGGACCAGCAGGAATTCGAGCCGCGAGCCGATGCCGTAGCCAGCCAATGCCTCGGTGCCGCGCGTGGCGATCAGGCGGGTAGTGATGAGAACCGTCAGTACCGATTGGATCGGCGAGATGACGGCAATGGCGCCGACCTTCAGGATATCGGCGAACAGCTTGCGATCGAGGAGGTCGAAGCGCAGCGAAAGGCGGAGGCCCTGACGCCCGGCAAGAAGAATCGCGAGAAAGACGACCGTCGAGGCCGACCACGCGAGCAGCTGACCGAGGCCGATGCCGCGCATGCCGAGTTCCGGTGCGCCGAACAGACCGAGCGCGAAGATGGCGCTCAGGGCGATCTGGCCGAGGGATGCGCCGAGAAGTGTCATCGAGGGCACACGCATATTGCCTGTACCGCGCAGGATCGAGGCCAGCGTATTGGTCAGCCAGATCGGGACCGATGCCGCAAAGACGATGGTGCCGTATTCGACGGCAAGATCCAATACGGGGCCACGCGCGCCGAGGAGCGCGAAGATCTCGCGTCCATAGATGAGGAACACCGCACTGAAGGCGATCCCCGCGACGGTGCCGATGACGACGGCGTGCAGCGCGAGCGCTGCGGCGCGTGTCTGATCGCCGGCGCCGAGCGAGCGGCTGATGGCGGAGGAAATGCCGCCGCCCATGGCGCCTGCCGACATCATCTGCTGGAGCATGGCCATGGGGAAGACCACGGCGAATGCTGCGAGCGCTGCCGTGCTGATCCTACCCGCGAGGGCCGTCTCGACCATCGCGACACCGGCATTCGCGATCATCGCGACCATGTTCGGTGCGCTCAGGCGCAATAGCGTCGGTAGGATCGGTGCGGTCAGTAACGGGCTCGCAGGACGCGCTGCCGCAGGGTTCGCTGGTGGTGGCGGCATGCGCAGGTTCTCCGGCCGTCTGGAATGAGGCCCGATGACAACAGTGGTTTAGAAGCGGACGATGGGCAAGACGGCGCGCCGCATGGAGCCTACGCTCTGCCCAAGTCTCTCACGACCCTGGCATGGTCTGGGCGGATCCAGGATCGCGGCAACGGCATCTGGACGCCGGGGCGCGACGCGCAAAAGAGCTGTGGAGTGCCGATGCTTATGCGCGTGCGGTCATGCACCACCTTCGTCTATCGTCGGGATCGCAATGACACATTCGTCCACCGCTTCAGCCGATCGCCGCGTGATGTTTTCCTATTGGGGACGGCGCGGGGCCCTGACGCAATTCACGATCGAAGTCGCCCGTGCGGCACTCGCCTCGCCGGGCGTTTCGCCGACGATCTCGGTATCCCGGCAGAACGAAGCGTTCGCCTCGTTCGAGGCCTGCGGGCCGGCGCTGTTTCCGATCGACACCTTCTCGACGTTCCCCGGTGCCGCGCTTGCCGCGTGGCGAGTCCCGCTGCTGCGGCGTGCGCTCAAGGCGCGTCTGGCTGCGGACCGTGTCGAGACGGTGATCGAACTCATGCCGCACGTCTGGTCGCCGCTGGTCATGCCCGCGGTGCGGCAAGCCGGCCGGCGGTACGTGACGATCATCCATGATGCCGCGGCGCATCCGGGGGATCGGACTGGGCTCTTCAATCCGTGGCTTCTGCGGGCCTGCCAGCAGGCCGACCGGATCATCACGCTCAGCCAGGCGGTGACGGACCAGCTGCACCACAAAAACATCGCCGACGCCTCACGCGTTGCGACCTTGTTCCATCCGGATCTCACCTATGGATCTGTCGTGCCGGCATTGGCGCCGCGCGACGGCGAGCCGTTCCGGTTGATGTTTCTCGGGCGGATCATGCCGTATAAAGGCCTCTCGCTGTTCGTCGATACGATCGAGCGGCTCAGGGCGGCTGGCGTCGCCGTCGAGGCCGGCGTTTTCGGTTCGGGCGAGATGGGCCAGGAGCGCGGCCGTCTCGAGCAACTCGGTGCCGAAGTGGTCAATCGCTGGCTGTCGGAAGCGGATATCGCCGAGGCCTTCTCGCGCTATCATGCCGTTCTCGTGTCGCATGTCGAGGCGAGCCAATCAGGCATCGTGGCGGCGGCGCACGGTGCCGGGCGGCCTGTCATCGTGACGCCTGTCGGGGGCCTCATCGAGCAAGTGCGCCACTGCGTGAGCGGCATGGTGGCCGAGCGGGTCGATGCCGCGTCACTGGCTGATGCCACCACGCTGCTCGCAACGGATGCGCGGCTCTACGATACGATCGTCCGCAATATCGTGGCGGACAAATCGCGCCGCTCGATGTCTCGCTTCATCGACGAGATCGTCGCTGCCGCCGTGGCGTGAGCGGCTTTGCCGATATGCCGTCCCGCCGAGGGCGAGCCGATGGGGAAGTGTGCTGGCGAAGGTGTGAGCCGTTGTCACCTCTCACCCCATCGCCATGTTAGGCGATACAGAGTTCTAAAAACTAGGTCGGTGGTTCCTTCTTCCCACTTCCACCTTCCAGCTTCTTCAAAAGCCACTCCATTACACGGTTTGGATGCCGCGTTTCAGGCCCCCTAGCGTCTAAGCTATTCGCAGGATTGTTTGTCAATTCAAAGAAAGTGGCAGCGGCGATTTCACTTTCGTAAATGGGAGCTTGTTTCTTGAACCCTTCCACAGACGCGGCGATGCTATACTTGTAGTGATAATGTTCGAGCAACTTAAACAACCGCTCATGCCTAACCGCAGCAAACCGCACGAGAAGCCATCCTGGCACTAAGAATAGAGCTCGTGCAAGCACTTGCGGCAGGAGATCTTGCGCAGATCCTGCGCTCGCCGCAGCGTTTCCGGCTGTGCCCAGAGAGTTCGGGAGGCCTTTGATAATTTTCGCTGTCCACTCTGCAGGTAAGATAAATAAAGCCAGCGGCGCCCCAAGCAAGACGAGGACAAAAATGCTGATATAGTAGCTTACCTGAGCCCATCGCAACTTAGGCTCGAGTAAATCCACTCGTTTACTGAATCCGGAGGCCAATCCGGCGTTCGTTGAACCCACCAGCATTGCCTCGGCTTGGCTCTTAAGATCTGCCACCCGCTCAAGCTCTGCAGTTAGCCTAGCCTGCAGTTCTGTTAGTTGGTCCGAGCCGGTGCTGAACTGGGTATTGCGGTTATCCAATGCTGCTTGAAACTGATCAAAAACGGACTGATAACTTTGGACTGCGGCTTCTAGCTTGTTGGCTTCGGCGGCCAGTGATTTAATTTGCTCTGCCTTCTGATTCACTTCTGTCGCTTGCTCAGATGCAGTCGCGCGTAATTTGTTGGTCTCCTGGACTAGTCGATCCATCTCTCCTTGCTGCTGCCGCATGGAGTCTACTACCACCTTAGCATCGACCGCCAACGCAGAAACACGACTCGCTTGCGATCGCGCCGACGCAGCTAGGCTTTCGATGCCAGATCGCCTTTCAGCGAAGCCGGCAAGAAGCTCCGAGAAGTCTGCGAAAGCTGGAGCGCCTGCGAATGCCCGTAGATTTCCCCATAGCAGGAGCGAGGCGTCTATAATTTCTGAGAGCGCCTGAAGATGCGCTGCGATGTTGTTTTGTTGCCCCGCCGTATTTGTGTAAGTGTATGGAGGAGTGATCGTATTGATTGGATTTGCCCGTAATTGAGTCTCAATGGCAGAAATTCGATCGACGAGTTCTCTCAACTTTTGGGTCAGCCCCTGGATTGCGGATTTAGGAAGAAGATTTGTCGACTTCAATTCGGCAATCGACTTCAATCCTTCCAGAACAAGCGCAAGTGTAGCGTCCAACTCGAAATAGGTTGCTTCCGAATGCGGTATCGGAGCATTTAAATCGAACTGATTGCCGTCCTGACTCGGCTCGGTCAAAAGCAATGTTAGCCGGGAACGGAGGGGAGATAGCTTCTCGCACTGCTCCCTCAATGCGGACAGAGCGCTGTCATTCATTTGGACCTCCCGATTAAGACTGACAGTCTAACGCGGGAAATTGCGCCCACCTCTACTAATGCGCGAGTTGCCAACAGGCTTTATCATGTCCCAATAGAACACGCCGCACGTAAAATAACGTCGGGTTGATACTGGCCTTGTGGCCGGCTTGTCGTGGGTCCCGGCCTTCGCCGGGATGACGACGCTGCCCCCCCCCCTCAATTCGCCCCTTCGAGCAACCGCCGCGCAATCACCTGCGCTTGGATTTCGGCGGCGCCTTCGAAGATGTTGAGGATGCGGGCGTCGCAGAGGACGCGGCTCACCGCGTATTCGAGCGCGAAGCCGTTGCCGCCGTGGATCTGTAGCGCGTTGTCGGCGTTGGCCCAGGCGATGCGGGCAGCGAGCAGTTTCGCCATGCCGGCTTCGAGGTCGCAGCGGCGGCCCTGGTCCTTCTCGCGGGCGGCGAAGTAGGTGATCTGGCGCGCGATCATGGTCTCGACCGCCATCATGACGATCTTGTTCGCGACGCGCGGGAAGCTGACGATCGGCTTGCCGAATTGGACGCGGTCGAGCGCGTACTTGAGGGCGAGATCCATCGCCGATTGTGCGACGCCGACGGCGCGTGCCGCCGTCTGGATGCGGGCCGCCTCGAACGTCGCCATCAGTTGCTTGAAGCCCTGACCCTCGACACCGCCGAGCACCTGCTTGGTCGGCACTTCGAAGCCGTCGAACGAGATGTCGAATTCCTTCATGCCGCGATAGCCGAGCACTTCGATCTCGCCGCCGGTCATGCCCTTCGCTGGGAACGGCGTCTCGTCCGACCCGCGCGGCTTTTCGGCGAGCAGCATGGAGAGGCCCTTGTAGCCCTTCTCGTTCGGGTTGGTGCGCACGAGCAGCGTCATCAGGTCGGCGCGGACGGGATGCGTGATCCAGGTCTTCTGGCCGTAGATCTTGTAGACGTCACCGTGACGTTCGGCGCGGGTCTTGAGCGAGGCGAGGTCGGAGCCGGTGTTCGGCTCGGTGAAGACGGCGGTGGGCAAGATTTCGCCCGACGCGATCTTCGGCAGGTAGTATTTCTTCTGCTCTTCCGTGCCGCCGGCGAGGATCAATTCGCAGGCGATCTCGGAGCGGGTGCCGAGCGAGCCGACGCCGATGTAGGCGCGGGAAAGTTCTTCCGACACGAGGCACATGCTCTCCTTGCCGAGGCCCATGCCGCCCCACTCCTCGGGGAGCGTCAGGCCGAAGACGCCGAGTTCGGCGAGCTTCGAGATGACGTCGAGCGGGATGTATTCGTTCTGCAAGTGCCATTCGTGCGCATGCGGGAGCACCTCGCTGTCGCCGAAGCGCTTCATCTGCTCGCGCATTTCGGAGAGCGTGTCGTCGAGGCCGGTGTCGCCGAACGTCGTTGCGTTCGGCTGCGCCATGATGAGGCCGATCAGTTCGCTTTTGGCGGCGTCGCTGCCACCTTGCTCGACGATGGCCGAGGTTGCGTCTTCGAAGGTGCGGAGGTCGCCACGAGGAACGCCCAGCGCCGTCACGCGGACGGTCTCGACCTGGCTCATCGGGATGCCGCCGGCGATCTGGGCGAGGTATTCGGCGGCGCCGATGGCGAGGATCAGGTGTTCCATGCGGCCGAAGCGGCGGTCGGCCTCAAGGCGCGAGGCCCAGCCCGCGAGCTGACGGACGGCTTCGACCGTGGTGGCGAGCCAGGCGAAGCCGTGGCCGGAGGCTTGCTCGGCGTCCATGCCCGAGGTCGCGACCTTGCGGGCGACGGACACCTTGGCGAGCGAGAGGATCTTTTCGGCGGCCCGGACGGCATCTTCGACCGCGGCGATGGTCGGGAGGGCAGCGGCGGCGGTCTTGAGGGCAGCGTCGGCCATGGTCGGGTCCTCGATCGTGAATCTGTTGCGGCGCAGCATAATGGCGCGCGCAGCTGCGGCATAGTCTGCGAGTGCCATTCTTTAGGGGATCAGTAAAGCGGCGGCGCGACGCAATATGGCTTCGACTTCCGGCTGATAAACGCCGCCGGATGGGGCGTGGATCAATAGGGGCGGCAAGAGGGTGAGGGGGGCGCGGGAGCCCTTGATGCCGCGGACGATCACCCGGTTGGCGGGTTCACCGGAGCGGGGATAAATCGGCAGGATCTTCAGCCCACCGAAGCGGCCGGCAATGGCGTCGAGGATCGCGGGGAGCGCATCGGCGCGGTGGATGATGGTGGCTGTGCCGCCGCCGCGGGCCATCGCCGCCATAAAGCGGGCCCAGCCGTCTAGGCCGCCCTCCGGCATGGCGTTGGCGCCGTCCTTGACCGGATTGGCCGAGCGGGTTCCCGCCTCGTCGCTGAAATAGGGCGGGTTGGCTGCGACATGGTCGAAGGTGCCGGCGCGGGCGGCGAGGACCGCCGTTTGTGACAAGGGGGCGGTCAGATCGGCCGTAACGAGTTCGACGCGGTCGGCCAGCGCATTGTCACTGATGTTTCGAGCAGCGAGCGCTGCGAGCGAGGGCTCGCGCTCGACCAGGGTGACGCGGGTTTGCGGCAAGCGGCGCGCGATGCAAAGCCCGATCGTGCCGACGCCTGCGCCGCAATCCAACACGGACGCTGGGCTGCCATCGTCAGGGCAGGTTGCCGCCAAGAGAACGGGGTCGATGCCTGCCCGATAGCCGCGCGCCGGCTGCCTCAGCATCAGCGCGCCGCCGAGGAACGCGTCGACCGTGATCTCACCGGCGGTGGTCATGGGGTGCCGTCCGTGTCGTCCAGCAGATGGGCTTTGAGGCCCGCATCGGTCAATATCGCCCGAGCGCGCGGCCAATCGTCCGCCCCGACGCAGAGCCGGCGGGGGAAAGCGCCAATGGCGCCTTCGAGCCCTGCCATATGTTGATCTGCAACCAGAACCGCGATGCCCTCGCCCTCCAGGCAAGAGGTCGCGAAACTCAACAAAATCAGATCGTTGGTGCGAATGATCTCGAGCATGTGTCCTGTGCGCGTGAATTGGCGACGTGCGTCCTTTGCCCACTGGCCTCTTTGCGGCACATGCGGCTAAAGTGCGCGCCGCAAGACGTGGTCCAGACACTATCATGTAGCGTTAGGCTCATGTGAGCTTTGTCGAAGAGAGAAGGTAACGAGCCCATGGGCGTAGTCGTCCAAATCGATGATGCGCGGGACCCGGCGGAGAGCTTGAAGCCGATCCTCGACCTCGTTCGCGAGGACATGGGCGGCGTCAACCGGATCATCCTCGACAAGGCGGTGTCTGATGTCGAACTGATCCCCAAGCTCGCGCATCACTTGATCGATTCCGGCGGCAAACGGCTCCGGCCCATGCTGACCATCGCGGCTGCCAAACTCGTGCGCTACGGCGGCGATGGACATGTCAAGCTCGCGGCGGCCGTGGAGTTCATGCACACCGCAACGCTGCTGCACGACGATGTGGTCGATGAGAGCGATACCCGCCGCTCGAAACCGACAGCGCGGATCCTCTGGGGCAATCACGCGAGCGTTCTCGTCGGCGATTTCCTGCTGGGTCAAGCGTTCCGGATGATGGTGGACGTCGGCTCGCTCGCGGCGCTCAAGATCCTGTCGAATGCCGCAGCGGTGATCGCGGAGGGCGAGGTGATGCAGCTCGCCGCCGCGAAGAACACGGCGACGACCGAGGACGCCTACCTGCAAATCATCAATGCCAAGACTGCCGCACTGTTCTCGGCGGCGGCCGAATGCGGCGCGGCGATCGCGGAGCGTCCGGCTGACGAACAAGAGGCGCTCCGATCGTACGGCAAGAATCTCGGCATCGCGTTCCAGCTGGTCGACGATGCGCTCGACTACGCGGGCGAGAGCGCGCGGCTTGGCAAGTCAGTCGGCGATGATTTCCGCGAGGGCAAGATCACGCTGCCGGTCATCCTCTGCTTCCGGCGCGGCAGCGACGCGGAACGGGCCTTCTGGAAGCGGACGCTGACCGAGGGCAAAATCGAAGACGGCGATCTCGAGCACGCCATCAAGCTGATGAAGAAGCACAAGGCGCTAGAGGCCACGTTCGAGCGCGCGCGGCACTATGGTGCGATGGCGCGTGACGCGCTGGCCATCTTCCCGGACACTCTCGAAAAGAAGGCGCTCGCCGACGTCGTGCATTTCTGCGTGAGCCGGGCGCACTAGGTTGCGCTCACGGCTGCTGATCCGCGCGTCGCGCGGGCAGCCTGCGCGGGCGCGCGGAGGGCCGCGACGGCCCTTGGCCGTGCCTCGCTTCGCTCGGATTAGTGCTCACGGCTGCTGATCCGGGCTTCTTTGTTCGGCGGCTTGCTGCGGCTCGCATTGCTCGCCGGATCGCAAGTCGCAGTGCGCGGGCAGCCTGCGCGGGCGCGCGGAGGGCCGCGACGGCCCTTGGCCGTGCCTCGCTGCGCTCGGATTGGTGCTCACGGTTGCTGATCCGCGCTTCTGCAAACACGTTCAGCGCCGCAGCGGTTTTCCGCTCGGCGAGATGGAGAGAGCAGTGAGGCGGGGCAGTGCTGCCGCGGCGATCACTTCAAGATGTTTGGCGCGTCTCTCTCGAGTCTTGATGCCTCGAGCACGCGACCGGTGCGGCAACACCCACAACTTGCGATCCGACACGCGTTGCGTGGCGCAGCACGTTGCA